>DYCT01000020.1:0-1419 GCA_019417975.1 Bacteroides sp. | reverse complement strand
TTTTTGCGCACCTGTTCAAACAATTCCTTATAATGCCCTTTTCGGTTACGCACCAACGGAGCCAACAAATACACTTTCCGCCCCATGTATTCCTGATGAATTAAATCGAGAATCTGCTCGTCCGTATATTTCACCATTTTCTCGCCCGAAAGATACGAATAAGCCTCACCGGCACGAGCATAGAGCAAACGAAGATAATCATATATCTCTGTTGTCGTTCCTACGGTAGAACGAGGATTCTTGTTCGTTGTCTTCTGTTCGATGGAGATAACAGGACTCAGCCCTGTAATCCTATCCACATCCGGGCGCTCCATATTACCCAGAAAGTTGCGGGCATAGGCCGAAAATGTTTCAATATATCTACGCTGTCCTTCAGCAAATAATGTATCGAAAGCCAAGGATGATTTTCCACTTCCACTCAATCCGGTTATCACCGTCAGACTGTTGCGCGGAATTTGCACATCTATATCTTTCAAATTGTGTACGCGCGCTCCATACACTTCTATCTTTTCCGTTTCGTCTGTCATCATTCCTATTCTCCTCCTGTTGTAGAGCCACCCGAAGTAGTTCCCGAACCTGTATATCCGCGCAGTATAGTTATATCACCTCTATGTTTATACTTGATTCCATCCGAGCCCTCGGCTTCTACGACAATAAAATATACTCCATCTTTGACTTGCTTCCCATGAAACGTACCATCCCAACCTTTATCTATTTCGGACAATCCCCAATGATAAAGCTTCTGCCCCCAACGATTAAACACGGTAGCATCAAACTTCACCAACGACTTATAACTTACCTGAAACACATCGTTGATGCCATCTCCGTTGGGAGAGAAAGCATTCGGCACTTTCAGCATCGACTCGCTTACCGTGACGTAGAATGTTTCCGACTCGTCGGGCACTTCTTTGCCATCAGCATATACGTATGTCACCTGCAAACGGATATAATAGATTCCCGAATCGTAAAAGTCCAATTCGGTGTCATCTTCAAACCGGGTCAGTTCGTTGGTCGAGAAGTCAGGCGATTTAGACAAATTCCATTCACACCTCCACTCCATTCCTTCCGGACCGCTGATGTGTGACTCGCAGACTATCCGCATCGTTGCAGATCCGACAAAAGGCACACCTGCCTGTAATGTATCAGCCACTTCTTTAGGCTGTCCGTTTTCTTCTATACAATAAACTTTCGGACTATTGCTACCGTATATCAGCTCCGATTGTTGGGCAACAAGAGGAAATGAACCGACAAATAGCAGCAAAAGGAAGAAAATCGCCTTTCTATTCCAGATTGATAGCATAATGAATTTATTTCTAATACCTGTCTTAACTAATAATGTATCAACGGCAAAATTAGTGTTTCCATACGAAATAATTGATTAAAATGCCTAATAATATTTTCTTAACTCATTATATAATG
>DYCT01000002.1:12121-22641 GCA_019417975.1 Bacteroides sp. | reverse complement strand
TTATTGGTGCGGGCGGTGTAGGTACTGTTGCCGCACACAAAGTGGCTCAAAATGCGGATGTATTTACAGACATCATGATTGCAAGCCGCACAAAATCGAAGTGTGATGCTATTGTGAAAGCCATTGGCAATCCGAATATACAGACCGCACAGGTAGATGCAGATAATGTAGACGAACTGGTAGCTCTGTTCAACAGCTTCAAACCGGAAATCGTTATCAATGTAGCACTTCCGTATCAGGACCTGACCATCATGGAGGCGTGTCTGCAAGCCGGAGTAAACTATCTGGATACAGCCAACTATGAGCCAAAAGATGTTGCTCACTTTGAATACAGCTGGCAATGGGCCTATAAAAAACGCTTTGAAGAAGCCGGACTGACTGCTATCTTGGGTTGCGGATTCGACCCGGGTGTGAGCGGTGTATATACTGCTTATGCAGCCAAACATCATTTCGACGAGATACAATATCTTGATATCGTCGACTGCAACGCCGGTAACCACCACAAGGCATTTGCCACCAACTTCAATCCGGAAATCAATATCCGCGAGATTACTCAAAACGGACGCTATTACGAAGATGGCAAATGGGTTACTACCAAACCTTTGGAAATCCACAAGGATTTGACTTATCCGAACATCGGTCCTCGCGACTCTTACTTGCTTTACCACGAAGAGCTGGAATCGCTCGTTAAAAATTATCCTACCATCAAGCGTGCTCGTTTCTGGATGACTTTCGGACAGGAATATCTCACTCACTTGCGCGTAATTCAAGATATAGGAATGGCACGCATTGACCCAATCAACTACAACGGTATGGAAATCGTGCCTTTGCAATTCTTGAAAGCCGTGTTGCCTAACCCACAAGAATTAGGAGCCAACTACGATGGCGAAACATCTATCGGTTGCCGTATCCGTGGTATCAAAGACGGAAAAGAACGTACATACTACGTTTACAACAACTGTAGCCATCAAGAAGCTTACAAAGAAACAGGTATGCAGGGCGTAAGCTATACCACCGGAGTACCGGCCATGATTGGTGCCATGATGTTCCTGAAAGGCTTATGGAAACGTCCGGGCGTATGGAATGTAGAAGAGTTCGACCCGGATCCATTCATGGAACAGCTGAACAAGCAAGGTTTGCCTTGGCATGAAGTTATCGACGGTGACTTGGAACTGTAATACTACATGTACAGCAAATTTTTAACCCTTAGCAAGAAAAGAAAAAATGGCTAAAAAAGATACAGAAGAATTATTCGACACCAATGCCCCATCCAGCGAAAAGCTAAAAGCGCTACAAGCTGCGATGGACAAGATTGAAAAGAATTTTGGCAAAGGATCTATCATGAAATTGGGCGACGACCGAATTCAAGAGGTGGAGGTAATCCCTTCAGGCTCTATTGCCTTGAATGTGGCATTGGGCGTAGGAGGTTATCCACGCGGTCGTATCATCGAGATTTACGGTCCGGAGTCATCCGGTAAAACCACTTTGGCTATTCATGCCATTGCCGAAGCTCAAAAGATGGGCGGTATTGCAGCAATCATCGATGCCGAACATGCTTTCGACCGCTTCTATGCCGAAAGTCTGGGAGTAGATGTGGACAACCTCTACATCTCACAGCCCGACAACGGTGAACAGGCATTGGAGATTGCCGAACAGCTGATTCGCTCCTCAGCCATCGACTTGGTTGTTATCGACTCAGTAGCTGCCCTTACCCCAAAAGCTGAAATCGAAGGAGATATGGGAGACAACAAAGTAGGCTTGCAAGCCCGACTGATGTCACAAGCATTGCGCAAACTGACCTCGGCCATCAGCAAAACCAAGACCACTTGTATCTTCATCAACCAGCTACGTGAAAAAATCGGTGTCATGTTTGGTAATCCGGAAACAACAACCGGTGGTAATGCATTGAAGTTCTACGCATCAGTACGTATCGATATCCGTGGTTCACAAGCCATCAAAGACGGTGAAGAAGTAATCGGTAAACAGACGAAAGTGAAGATTGTAAAAAACAAAGTAGCTCCTCCTTTCCGTCGTGCCGAATTCGACATCATGTTCGGACAAGGTATCTCTCGCTCGGGTGAGATTATCGACTTGGGAGCTGACTTGGGCATCATCAAAAAAAGCGGTGCCTGGTACAGCTACAACGACACTAAACTGGGACAGGGACGCGATGCTTCAAAACAATGCATCGAAGATAATCCGGAATTGGCAGAAGAGCTTGAAAAACTCATCACCAAAGCTTTGAAAGAGCATAAAGACAAATAAACTCAAAAAGGCATCTCGCTTATGCAAGATGCCTTTTTTTGTGAGTAAATCAGTATTTCATTTCTTATGTCGATTGGCACGACGACGGCGATATTCTTCTTTCATCTTTGCCGACCCCGAACCATGCAAGCCGGTAATATATGATTTCTTCTTCGCCTTGGTTTTCACTTTATCTTCTTTCTTGCCGGAAGTTGCTTTCGAACCTTTGAAAACAATGCCTTCGGTAATAGCCTTGTGTAAATTGTCCATACTTTCTTATTCTACATTCTAAGGCGACAAAGATAAAACTTTTACACGAATAATGCACTATCCAACAATCATTTCAGTGTAGGGACCACAATAAATCGTGCTTCCGGAAAATGAATATGCACATAGTCGCGAATATAATTTTCCGTATCGCGCTGAATGCGAGTATCCTCTTCCTTCGGGTATAGATTGAACGCTACTGTGTGCAGACGGATGCCTCTACGCTGGATAGCTTCAAAACTCAACAAGGTGTGATTGATGCTTCCCAAACGACCGGAGGTTACAAACACCAATGGATAATCGTGCTGGGCGATATAATCGATAGTAAGCAAATCGCGAGTAAGAGGTACCATCAGTCCGCCTGCTCCTTCAAGCAATACGGCATCGAAACGCTCTGAAAGGATAGAAGTGGCCTGCTGAATCTTTTCAAAGTCGATAGGCCGACGGTCTATCTCTGCTGCGAGATGAGGCGAACATGGGTAAGAGAAAATTTCGGGCATCGTAAGTCCCTCACGGTCTTCGGGAAAAAGTCCTCCCCCCATAATACGACGATGCAGCTCGATATCTTCCGAGATAGCTTCATTGCCAGTCTGTACCAGTTTCTGCGTAATGGTACGCAATCCTTGTTCAGTCCACATGTGAGCCAAAAAACCTGTGGCATAGCTTTTCCCTATATTGGTATCAATGCCACTTACAAAAAAAACATTGTCTTTCATTTTCATATCGATTTCTTTTTAGCAACAATATAAATAGGATGATACGTAAGCGTCACAGCTTTCCCATCGGTAGATAGTTTACTGAAACAAGCTTCATATCGATTACAAAAATCAGTTAAGTCGGTTCGGGTCCAGTGTTGCGACCGGATACCTGTCACTCCCGTTTCCCGCAAATGGCGAAGGACCTCAAGGGGAGAAGAAAAAGTAAGCGTAAACCGTTCTTCGTGTGTGTACAGAACATCGTAGGTTGCCGACAGGCTGCTACGTAGTTCTTCCAAAGAGCGATAAGGCAACCCCACCCCGGTCAGGCTGGTTATCTCCTGCATATTCTCACGTCCGAAAGTACTGAAAGCCAAATAGCCCGAATCGTCCAGAGCATGATAACAACGCAGAAAAAAAGCATCTGGGTCGTTAAACCATTGCAAAGCCGAACACGAAGCAATCAGTCCCTGTCCTTGCGGTAAAACAATCCGTTCGGCATCTCCCGAAAGGAAACGCACACGATTCACCGGCAAGTCGGTAAAGCAACGAGCCATATCGGGACAAATATCATTCAGTACCAATTGTTCGGGAGCAACAGCTTTCAGCAGACGTCTCGTAAAAAGTCCGGTTCCGCATCCCACCTCCAAGGTACGATGCGAATAATTGCGCGGCACATAACGATGAATCAACCAAGCCATGCGTCCTGCCACCATCTGCTGGATGGAGGCTTTTTGCGAGTAAGTGGATGCTGCCCTAGAGAACCGTTTTTTTATCAAATCTTTATCCATAAACGAACATCAACTCTCCAATATTTGGTGGAACATCAGTTCTGAATAATGAGGTTCGTCGGCATAGACCCGCTTTACAAGTTGCCAGGCATTCTCCTGATTAGCCAATGGGAAAATCAAGTCCTGCTTTCCTATCCACGCTTCGGTCCATTCAAAAGGTTTTGCCGTCTGAGTAGTAACCACCTCGTAGATAGCTTGCAACTCGGATTGTAGTTCCTCCATAGGACGTGTCAGCTGGTGTCCTAAGAAAGCTTTTACGCCAGCTGTATTCCCACACATCCGCCGACGGAACTTTTGCAACACGACCGGGCTGAATCCGTCTAACGTGCCACGAAAGATATCGACCGGTATACCATACCGATTATCAATAGGATGCGGAGTACCGTTAACAGCTCGTGCCCATCGAATGGGAAGCGACAGACCCGAAAGTACATGGGCAGCCATCCATACCCCCATCGACCAGCCCACTATATCGATTTCGCTATATCGCTTCAATGGTTCTACATCAAAGTCGAGTGTCCGATAATCGCTCACCAACAGATAGTCTGCATCAAACGGATGATAAGCTGAAAACAGATTGGCTTCGCCACCCCATCCGGCAAACAACAACAACAAACGCGAATGACCTTCTTCTATCAAAAATTCTTGTTTCATAACGATGCAGGTATATAATCCAACAAACAATCAATTTCTTCCACCTTCAGCGATGCCGTCAATGAAAAGCGCAAACGAGCCGTTCCCTCAGGAACCGTAGGCGGACGTACAGGCAACACATAAAAGCCATGTTCCTGCATTTCCTTGGCCAATGTTACCGTAGCAGCACTTTCGCCCACCACTAAAGGCACGATATGACTGGCCGAAGGGCTATCATACCCTTTCTTTTTCAAGGCTTCCCGAAAATAAGAGGCCAACGTAAGCAGATGATTACGACGGGCTCCCCACTCCGGCAATTGTTCCAACATACGGTAAGTCCACAGCCAATTGACCGGTGGCAAAGCGGTTGTAAAGATAAGGGTCCGCATTCGGTTGACCAAATATTCTCGCAGCACCTTGTTGCACACCACATACGCCCCCACTGATGCCAAAGCTTTACCAAACGTGCCACACAGCAAATCAACCTCGTACATACAGCCTTGTGCTTCGGCCAATCCCAAGCCATGCGCCCCAAAAACGCCTATACCGTGAGCCTCATCCACATAAAGCAACACGTTGCCATAATGCTGTTTCAAAGCTACCAAACGGGGTAAATCGGCCAAATCGCCATCCATGCTATACACACTTTCCACTACCACGATAATCCGTTCGTAGCTATCCTTATGCTTTTCCAACAAAGATTCCAACTGAGTATAGTCCTGATGCCGAAACCGGATGCAACGGGCTGCAGACAAACGGATACCATCTATTAGGCTGGCATGTACCAGTTTGTCGGCTAAAATCAGCGTATGCTCATCTGCCAATGCTGGCAAAATACCGGTATTCATGTGATAGCCACTATTGAATACCAAAGCCGATTCTGCCCCAAACAAACGAGCCAACAACACTTCTACTTGCTCCAACACCGGGAAATTTCCTGTAAGCAAGCGTGATGAGACAGCACTCATCTCCAACTCATCCGGTGAAAGCGACTGCAAAAACTCATTTCGGAACACTCCTTCCGATGCCAATCCCAAATAGTCGTTCGAAGACAGGTTCAGCATCTTCTTTCCTGCAGCTTCCACCCATTTTCCTCCATGCAGCACCTGAGGAATGCTTCGCAAATTGCCTTTCCTGCGTATTCGTTCCAACTCCTCGGCATAAAAGCCCATCACACTCATAGCTCACTTACAATTTTCAGCAATGCTCCTGTCAGTTTGCTCAATTCTTCCGGCTTGATAATGAAAGGAGGCATCACATATACCAGCTTACCGAAGGGGCGTACCCACACGCCTTCTTCTACAAAGCGACGTTGCATAAAAGCCATATCGACCGGTTCTTTCACCTCAATTACTCCAATAGCTCCTAACACACGTACATCGGCTACTTGTGGCAGTTCACGAGCAGGAGCCAGCTCTTTACGCAGCTGTGCCTCAATACGGTCTACTTTCGATTTCCAATCCGATGCCAACAACAGACGAGTAGAAGCCAAAGCTACCGCACAGGCCAACGGATTTCCCATAAAAGTAGGGCCATGCATAAAGGCGTTGGGATAATTGTCGGAAATGGTATCTGCCACTTTATTGGATGTCAATACAGCCGATAAGGTCATATAGCCACCTGTCAGTGACTTGCCAATACACATAATGTCGGGTTCTACTCCGGCATGTTCCCACGCAAAGAGTTTACCTGTACGTCCAAATCCGGTAGCTATTTCATCAAATATCAAGAGCAAACCATATTCACGACACAAACGAGCTGCCTGACGGAGGTATTCCGGATGATAAAAACGCATACCCCCGGCACCCTGTACGACCGGTTCCAATATCAAAGCAGCCAGTTCACTAGCGTGTTGTTCGAGAATTGCCTTCAACGGCTCCATATCAGCCTCATCCCATTCCCCATCAAAGCGCGAACTAGGCGATGGTACAAAATAACGTACCGGAAGCGAACACCCGAAAATGCTATGCATTCCTGTAACAGGGTCGCACACCGACATTGCATTCCACGTGTCGCCATGATAGCCACTACGTATCGTTACAAAATTCGACTTCTCGGGATGTCCCAATCCATACCAATACTGCACCGCCATCTTCATAGCCACCTCTACAGCTACCGAACCGCTGTCGGCATAGAAAATCTTTTGCATGGATGGAGGTACCAGAGTAAGCAACAATTTACCCAATTCCACAGCTGGCTCGTGTGTCAAGCCACCAAACATGACATGCGACATCCGAGACAATTGGTCATGAGCGGCCTTATTCAATACCGGATGATTATATCCATGCACTGCACACCACCAGGAAGACATTCCCTCAATAAGTTCAGTCCCATCATCCAGCACAATCGTACAGTCGTGGGCAGATGCTACCTTATAAACAGGCAACGGATTGGATGTAGAAGTATAGGGATGCCACAAATGCTCCCTGTCGAACATATCATTCTGATAATTCATAACCGACTTTTTTTATTAATAGTTTATCATCTTTTACTTTTGAACCCAATGTGGTCAACAAGTCACCCACAATGGCAGAATTAATGCCTATATAAAAGGCTTTTTCCACCTGCTCGGCAGTCAGTCGCGCACGGCCTCCTGCAAAACGCAGATAGGCTGTCGGATTAATGAAGCGAAACAAGGCGATTGTGGTAAACACTTCTTCAACAGCAAGTAGCGGCTGATTCTCCAAGGGTGTACCCGGAATAGGACACAGCAAGTTGATAGGAATGGACTTCACGTCCAGTTCCCTAAGAACAAATGCGAACTCAATGCGTTGCTCCATACTCTCTCCCATGCCGATGATGCCACCACAGCACACCTCCATACCCACTTTCCGAGCAGCTTTCAACGTTGCAATCTTCTGTTCTTGTGTATGGGTAGTGCAAAGTGAAGAGAAAAACGAAGGAGCAGTCTCCAAATTGCAATGATACCGCACAACTCCAGCCCCGTATAATGCCTGTAGGTCTGCTTCGTCCACCAAGCCCAGAGAAGCACAAATCTGTATCCGACTCTTGCTACGCAAATAGCGCACTCTATCACACAGTTCGTTTATTTCCACACGGGTCGGTCGCTTCCCACTGGTAACAATGGAGAAGCGTCTAATGCCTTGTTCTTCGTTATACAAAGCGTGACGCAAGCATTCCTCTTTATCCACAAGTGGATAGACATCTGCCCCCGTATGAAAGTGAGCCGATTGTGCACACCATTTGCAGTTTTCCGGACATCGTCCCGATTTGGCATTGATGATGGAGCACATATCAAACTGTTTAGCAGCCAATGCACATGTGAGTTCATGAGCTGCCGCATACAACGCATCTTTAGCCGGAACAGTAGCCAGCCAACGAGCCTCTTCCACCGTAATGGATTGCCCACTCAATACCTTATTTTTCAGTTCATCCAACATAATTATCACATATAAAAAAGGCATACCGGAACAGAATAATTTCCATTCCAATATGCCTATTGATTCGTTTCATCCAAATATTTACATCCCGATTCTGAACAAGGGACAGGAGTCTGCCCTACTGCTATAAGGAGATATTCCCCATCCATAAGACGCCATAGGTCGGTCACCGATATGCCTCCTCCACTCTCATCGTAAGCGATACAACAGTCGCTATCCCCCAGAATCATTCTATCGGTCAACACAACTCCATGCTGTTTGTTGAGTGAGGCCTCCACAATACTCTTCCGCAAATTGCCAATCGTCACCACACGCCCTACACTGCAAAAGGCAGCATATCGCATCCGGCTCCAACGGCGAAAGCGCAATACAGACTTCAAACGACAAACCTTATTCATATTTTTCTTTTTTCTATTTACAAATATACAGATTGTTCCCTATATTTGAAAGAACACGGTCTAAAACTTAGCTCATTTTCCTTAAAAATACCACACACATCCTCCATCGGAGTCGGCAAAGCGCTGTAATAAATCCTGCATATAGAGGACAGTATCTTTCAGTGTTTCTTCACATCCGTCATAACCATTGATAATAGCCAGCAAATGTGTAGTTTCCAACCCCATCTTCGTACGCTCATGATCACTGGTAGGAGTACCAATGCCTCCTATTCGGTCTCGATAGACCGGCAGACCTTCGATATTCAGCTCTCCACGACCAATCCCTTCATACGGTTCACCAGCTTTACCAATACCCAACACCAAGCTATCTCCTTGAATCTTGTCGGCATCGAATCCTCCGATGGAATAGCCACTACGAATCGAGACCAAGTTAATCAAGTCAACCAAGGTATCAATCTGATATAAAGGAATACCCCTTAAGATACGGCGACAAAGGGCTTCGGACGATGGACGATAACGACTGGGGTCTTTTCCACACGCCTTATAAGCAACTCGTGTAGCCTGTATCGACGGCATCTGTTTGATGGAGTCGAGGGTATATCGCTTACGATAATCTTCTGTAAATTCATCAATCGCCTTCCATAAGTCGGCACTGTATGCTGTATTTTTCACTTTTGCATAGACAGCTGCCCCTTTAAAGTCGGGACAAGCTTTCCGGATTTCTTCCGATACACTAATTAAAAATCGATTCATAGTCCTTTCATTTAAAATTCAACTGAATACCCGTAAGAATGCGTCCCGACTTAATGCCCAAGCGACGAGCAGAGAAGAATTGTTCGGGATGCTGATAGGTACAAATGCCCGCTACCTCTATCTGGGTTTGTGGCACACCGGCTTCCAACGCTTGTAGTCTATTGGCTTCCCAAAGGTCGATATGCCATTTATCCGTCTGTGAATGTCGGAAAGCCAACTTATCCATGGAAAAGCCTGCCTTCTGAAAAGCTTCATATACCTCCTCACCCACCTCGAAAGAGGTCGCCGAAATAGAGGGGCCGATACCCACCCATAGGTTGCTCGGTTTACATCCATACTGTGCTATCATCTCTCCAAGAGTTTTTGAAAGAATCCCGGCTACAGTACCTCTCCATCCGGCATGTGCAACGGCCACAACTTTCCTACAGAGGTCGTAAAGCAATACAGGTACACAATCGGCCGTTGACACACAAAGACATACACCGGGCACATCGGTCACCAAAGCATCGACTCCTTCCAACAGTTCCACTTGTTGCTGTACATGAAGCTGAGCAAAACCGGCCTCTATCCGTTGCACCTCCGTGCCATGAACCTGATGTGGAATCAGTAAAGCGACAGGCTGTATAGGGAAATTCTGTAGCAAGAGTTCTTTATTACGAGCTACATCTTTAGGGTCATCTCCACAATAATGAGTACAATTCAATGAAGCATAATTACCTCTACTACAACCACCCTGACGAGTCGTTACAAAATGAAAAATGTCGGGACTGAAGCGCATCAAGCCTTCAAATCCCAACATTGTATGTTTATCATCTACAGGAATCATCATTTCTTAGGCAAGTCCTCCTCTTCATCCCAATCTTCTTCCTCATACTCGTACTCAAAGTCTTCATCATCTTCGTATTCGTATTCAAAGTCTTCGTCTTCCCCTTCGTCTTTCAACTCATCCTTCAGACGAGTGATATCTTTTGCACGGTGAACAATCGAATCGGATTTCATGCCTTCCAACTTGTTGCTTTCCTTATTCAATTCTGTCCAAAGCATATCTTTCAATACACTGAGGCCTAATCCGGTAACCGAAGAGATAAAGACATGTGGAATATCTTGTGGCAAGGTAGGCTCCATCTCATTCATCAGTTCTTCATCGAGCATATCACTTTTAGTCACCGCCAACACCCGTTGCTTATCAAGCATTTCCGGATTAAAGCGAGCCAGCTCATTCAATAAGATTTCATATTCCCGTTTAATATCATCCGAATCGGCCGGTACCATAAAAAGCAACAATGAATTTCGCTCAATATGTCGGAGGAAACGCAATCCTAAACCTTTTCCTTCGCT
>DYCT01000002.1:9131-12111 GCA_019417975.1 Bacteroides sp. | reverse complement strand
CAATAATACCAGGTATATCGGCCATCACAAACGATTTCCCTTCGTGATATGACACAATACCCAAGTTGGGTTCCAAGGTCGTAAACGGATAATTGGCAATCTTAGGTCTGGCAGCCGACACCGAAGAAAGCAAAGTTGACTTTCCTGCATTGGGAAATCCTACCAAACCGACATCGGCCAGCAACTTTAATTCCAAGATAACGGTAAGCTCTTGCATTGGTTCACCAGGCTGTGCAAAACGAGGAGCCTGACGAGTTGCCGTACGGAAATGCCAGTTTCCCAATCCGCCACGTCCACCTTTCAGCAATACTACCTCCTGTCCATCGTCGGTGATATCACAAATATACTCTCCAGTCTCTGCATTATATACTACTGTTCCACACGGCACTTCAATTGTTTTATCCTCGCCATCCTTTCCGAAGCTTCGCCCTCTACTGCCTGCTTCTCCATGTCCGGCAAACACATGACGTTCATATTTCAAGTGCAACAATGTCCAGTAATTGCGATTGCCACGCAAAATCACATGGCCTCCTCTTCCACCATCTCCTCCATCAGGACCTCCATTCGGTACAAACTTTTCCCGACGCATGTGCGTAGAACCTCTACCTCCTTTACCCGAGCGGCAATATATCTTCACATAATCCACAAAATTCGATTCAGCCATAGCAATTATATCATTATATCTTTATAAATTCGACTAAAGGCTATGACAACTACCCTGTGGGATATACATTCCATAGTGGGTATTGTCATAGCCCTATTATTTCACTCTATCCGATGCTTCAGCAACAGAAACTTGGCTTAGCTTATTTTACCTTATCTACAGCTGCACAAATTTCAGCAGTAATTGCTTCCAATTGTCCCAAACCATTGATGTGGCAATAGAGTCCTTCTTGCTTATACCAATCAATAAGCGGAGAGGTCTGACTGTGATATACCACCAAACGTTTCTTGATGGTCTCTTCATTGTCGTCAGCACGACCTGATTCCTGTCCACGTTTAATCAGACGTGTCATCAGTTCATCCTCAGGAACATCCAAATCAAGCATAATGCTAACAGCCTGATTTCTTTCGGCCAACATCTTCTTCAATGCTTCAGCCTGTGCTATTGTACGTGGGAATCCATCAAAAATAACGCCCTTGCTTTCTTTGAAGCTATCCAATGTGCTTGCCAATATGTCAATAATCAATTCATCCGGCAACAATTGTCCCTGGTCGATATATGATTTTGCTGTTTTACCCAGCTCTGTACCGTTTTTGATTTCAGCACGAAGCACATCACCAGTAGAAATATGATTGATACCATATTTTTCTACAATTCTTTCGCTCTGTGTTCCCTTACCTGAACCGGGAGCACCAAAAATTACAATGTTCAGCATCTTACTAAAAAATCTCTTTATATAATTCTATAAATATATTTACTTTATTCTCCTACTACCGTGTAAATATCCGGATAGTTTCTTCCGTAACCATCATAGTCAAGTCCGTATCCTACAATGAAGTTATTTGGAATACGCATAGCTGCATAGTTGATATCCAAATCTACTTTCAACTTATCGGGTTTAACCAACAAGGTTGCAATACGAATCTGTTTCGGACGACGTGTACCCAATGTTTCCAACAAGCGTTGCATTGTGAGACCTGTATCCACAATATCTTCCACAATCACTACTGTACGGTCGGTAATATCTTCCGAAAGCCCCATTACCTCTTTGATAACTCCTGTCGAAGCCGTCCCTTGATAAGAAGCTAACTTGATAAACGAAATTTGTGAAGGGATATTGATATGACGCATCAAATCGGCAGCAAACATAAATGAACCATTCAATACGCTCAAGAAAATCGGGTTCTCATCTTCCAAATCCCGGTTAATTTCATCGGCAACTCTTTTTACTTGTTTCTGTATCTCCTCCGCTGGGATGGAAATAGAAAACTCTTTATCCTTTATTTTAATCGTTTCCATAACTAAAAATGAATGTTAGTTGCGTGCAAAAGTAGTGCTTTTTAATGAAACAACCTTAAGACTAACCCACTTTTATATGGTCAAATCCCTTTCCGTAAACACCGATTACGGAACTTTGAGAAACGAATGCATCGGGGTCGATTTGCTTAATCAGACGGAAAATGATATCCGATTCACGACGTTTAGCCAGCACAAACATCATTTTTACATGAGTTCCGGTATAGCAACCGGTACCGTCAATAAAGGTTACGCCACGGCGTAAGTCATTATTAATATGGTGTCCGATTTCCTCGTATTTATTTGATATAATAAAGAACTGCACAGACTGACGAACTGAATAAACGACACGGTCTACAGCAAAACTGCTGACAAACAAAGTCACATAACCGTAAAGTACTTTTTCCCAATCCAGCAAAACGAAATAGCTACAAGAGATAATAACCAAATCGCACACCAGCATTACAGTACCAAATGTAATCTCACGATACTTATTCACAATAGCAGCAACGATATCTGTACCACCCAAACTACCATTGGCAGAGAAGGCGCAACCAATACCTGCGCCACAGAACGAACCGCCTAAGATACAAGCCATGAAAGGCTGATCCTGCAGCAAAGTCAAATCTTTCGTAAAGGTTCCAAAGATTTCAAGAAAGAATGTCAAGGTAAACACAGAGAAAATGGTTTTCAAGCAGAAGCGAAGTCCTAAAATCCATAAGGCTATCAATAACAAAGATAAGTTGATAGGAAAATAGACATACTGCACAGGGATACCGGTAGCAAAATAGACAATAGAAGCTATACCCGGCACACCACCCGAAGTGATATCATTGGGGAGCTGAAAGACAGTCCATCCAATACAATACAGCAAAATACCTAAAGTAAGCGTAAGATAATCTCTCAACGTACCATATTTGTACTGGAGACCAAAAACGACTTCATCCTTTTTTTCTTTCTTATTTACCAATTTCATAGTACCTAAATTAAGGTTTTACATAATTGGCAGCAAATTTAGTA
>DYCT01000002.1:0-9121 GCA_019417975.1 Bacteroides sp. | reverse complement strand
CAAGATATATTGGTTAAAACAACATCTGTTTTCAAGACTTTCCATCCGTATAAATGCGACAAATCTACTATCTTTGCGACATGAAAACAAAACGAATTTTACAAGATAACAGCGGATTACCCGCTTCTATATTATGGACTTTGGCCATCGTTGCCGGCATCTCTGTAGCAAATCTTTACTACAACCAGCCCTTGCTCAATCTTATCAGAACCGACTTGGGCGTTTCTGAATTTCAAACCAACCTTATTGCGATGATTACTCAAATCGGATATGCGTTAGGTCTGCTGTTCATCGTACCCTTAGGCGACCTATATCCACGTAAAAAGATTGTACTGACCAATTTTACCTTACTTATATTCGCACTATTGGCTATTGCTTTTGCTCCTAATATCTATATTGTATGGATAGCCTCGCTCCTGACCGGTATTTGCTCTATGATACCTCAAATTTTTGTCCCGATAGCCTCGCAGTTTTCCAAACCGGAACACAAAGGGCGCAATGTAGGCATTGTCATATCGGGCTTACTCACAGGTATATTGGCGTCGCGAGTCGTTAGTGGATTTGTCGGTGAGCTAATGGGATGGCGCGAAATGTATGTCATTGCCTCTCTGTTTATGGTAAGTTCGGGCATTGCCATCCTAAAAATACTACCCAACATCCAGCCTTCTTTTCATGGCAAATATTCAGAGCTTATGAAATCACTCTACACTATCATACGCGATTACCCTGCCTTACGAATCTATTCTGTTCGTTCCGGTTTAGCCTTTGGCTCTTTTTTAGCCATGTGGTCGTGCTTGGCGTTCAAGATGGGCGAAGCACCATTCTATGCGGGGAGTCACATTGTCGGCTTCTTAGGATTATGCGGTATAGCAGGAGCTTTAACAGCTTCATTTGTTGGTCAAGCAGTCAACAAAGTCGGTGTTCGTAACTTCAACTACATCGGCTGCGGACTGATTTTATCGGCTTGGTTTTTCCTTTCCTATTTTGGGAATACCTATGCCAGTATCATTGCCGGAGTACTTCTCATCGACATTGGTATGCAATGCATCCAGCTAAGCAATCAAACCAGCATCTTTACACTTTGTCCCTCAGCATCCAACCGTGTAAACACCATTTTTATGACAACCTATTTTGCCGGAGGTTCATTAGGCACCTTTCTCGCCGGCTGCAGTTGGGAGCTATGGGGCTGGACAGGCGTAACCGCTATCGGTATCCTCCTTACAACAGCCTCCTTGATGCTCACCTTATGCACCCGACGATAATTTTTCTTAGAATTTATACACGCAACCGGCTTGTAGCGATGCTACGCGGTCTGCTCTATGCTGTTTCGAACCATCATACGCATCTGTTCGAATACTGAAACGAGGCTCGATAAACAAATCACAAGCTGAGTTCAGAATAAACTTCAGTTGTGCTCCGGCATCAATTCCCGGCACAAATTCGCATTCACCATTACGATGAGAAACACCCACCGTTGCTCCCACAAATGGAAGGACATCAATAACCGATGCTGAGCCATGTCCTTTTGCCAAGGTTGCCAAACTCATCATATAGTCAACCCCCACTCCGGCATATAGCAATTCTTTATTATTAAATGTTTTCACCTTTCCGGCAAGCGAGGCATTCACTCTCCAAGCTGATAAAGGAGTATACCATTTACCATAGCTTGCCATCAGCTGGAAGCCTATTTTCTTATACAAATCTCTATTGGCGACCAACGGACCTGCTATACCGGCTGCAATACTTACAAAGCTACGTTTGTCTTGAGCTGTAAACGATTCCAATTGGGCTGCTTTCCGATAAGGGACAAACCGATAATGGAAACCTGCCAAAAGAGCTACCATTGCATCCTTTCTAACAAAATGCAAACTGCCTTCCGAGAAACCATCGCCATACAAGCGAACCTGTGGTTCAAGATACAAGCCCAAGAAATCATTCAAATGCCATACACCCTGCACTCCTGCAGTTATGCCCGGTTTCCATTTCTGTTCCATTTTAGAAGTAAAGGCCATCTGCGCTCCTACCGAACCTATCAAATCGAATATGCGGTCAGGATTGTATCCGGCCATACTTGAAGTAATGTTCCACAGATAGTCTACTCCGATAGCAGTCGAAGCATGACGTCTTCTATTCACATGTAAATAAGAAGGCACATCGTAGTTTGTAAAGAAGCCACCTGTTCCCACCAATCGTAAACCGGAGAAAGGAGTAAACCATTTTCCAAGTGCTATAGAGACTTGAGGTCCCCAAGCAGAAGCCTGTTTCAAATTAGTCTTATTCAAGAACAATTGTCCTCCGATACCGGTAGTCATAAACAAATTATCTGTCAGATGCTTATTCACAAAACCATTTCTACCTCGTTCTGCTCTACCAGCGTTATGATAAGTCAGACCAAACAAGACCTCACCCAATTGGTCGCTGTTCTTCAATCCTACACCATTCGCATACTTGTTTGTAAAGACATTCAAACGAGGTTCAACAAACAAATCAACCGAACGGTTCAGTCGGAAACTTCCTTGTAAGCCAATTCCGATACCGGGAGCGTACTGCACACTTTGCCTTGCTCCTTTTGTTGCAGCAAAATTCACACCTGCAATACCAGCCAAGGTAAACAATCGGTCTTCATCGTATCCCCACAACACATTATTAAAGTTCAGCATATAGTCAGCACGAACTCCAAACTCTTTCAAATGCAAGCTTGCACTTCCTTGCGGAGAGTTATTATAACCTGCCGTACCGGTTATTCGTAAAGCCGAAGAAGGGCTAAACCATTTACCAATACCGATTGAAGCCATAGGTCCAATACCATCTATCGTTTTACGGATAGAGGGAACTTTCAAGGCAGCAACCCCTGCCGATACCGTAATAAACGTATGTTGGAAGAATGGGTGACGCTCGAATGTATCAAAATGAATCTGTCGTCCCATAGAAGCAGCCGGAGTATAAGTAAGCCCCAACAACACATCTCCCTTAATACGGTATCTACGCCAAGTAGGTACCTGCGCTATCTCATCGTTGAAGAGTCCGACAACAGGCTCCAAATAAAAATCAAGGGTTCTCGACAAGCGCACATTTCCTTGCAAGCCCCATCGCAGACCATAGTAGAAAGCATTGCGAAGTAAAGGATCGGCCTTCTTTGTATTGTCAAACCGTCGCGAATAACCTCCTTCAATACCTGCCAACGTATACAGTTCGAACACACGGTTCTCATTATAACCAAAAGTCAGCGCAGAAAGATTAATCAGATAATCCAATTTTCCTCCTGCCATCTTGATACGGCTGTTGTAAGGAGCCGAGGGCAACATGCTCAGACTTGCTCCCAAGCGAAGTCCTTGAGCCGGAGTAAACCATTTTCCCATATAAACATCTACATTCGGACCCGGATGCCTCTGTGCTCCGCGAGCAATAACCTGTGTATGCATCCCCACTCCCAAAGAGAAGAAAAGATGGTCGCCAAACCGATTGTTCTCAAATCGTTCGTTAGCAGGTCTTTTTTGCAACATATACTGCAAAGCTCCATAATCCTGTGCCTGCAAGGTTGCAGTCAATGTCAAACACAAGGCTGCTACCCAATATCTATAATATATTCTGATACTATTCATGCCTAATACAAATTCGTTTACAAGTCTGTTTTTATTTTCTGTTCATCCGGTAACAAGTCGATTATATCGCTATCGACCTTGGCAATTTCCAACAACGATGGGTCGAGTGCCAAAGCAGTTTCGATAAAGATAATAGCTTCAGCAACCCTTTCCAGACGATTGGCTACAATAGCTTTCACATAATATTCGCGAGCAGTGGTCACATTCATCTTTTCTATCTTGTGCCATGCTTCTTGATTTTTCTTCATGGCCAACAGCATAACCACTTCATTCAGCGGACTGATAGCAGCCACGCCCTCGAATGCTTCATCATAATATCCGGCCAATGCTTGCGAAACTGCCAATAACGATTTGTCTGCTTCGCCTTCCGGTATCAAAGCCATCACAGAATCGGCCTTGGAGAACTTTCCTTCCTCCAACAAAGCAATCGTCTGGTTCGACAACAGCTCTGCAGGAGCCTTACGATTGACAAACGGTTCTAAGATATGAGAATCGGGTGTGCCTTTCCGAATGTTTAGAGCTGCCAATTCGTTAGCAGCATACATAAAGTTATCGAACTGCGCCAATGCTTCACGGCATAACTTCTCTTTTTGCACTTCGTCCGATGCATTTACAATCATACGATAATATTCAAATCGAGTCAGTCCTTTCGGATTCCGTTTGTACAGATTCAGAATCTCTTCATCGGTCAATGAGCGGAATACAGAAAAACCATATGTATAACGCACTTTTCTCAGACGAGGCAAATAATTGGAAGCAATCTCTTTGTAGAAAGATTTTCCTTTTAAAGCGCGATGCAATCGGACTCCTTCGTACTTAGCCATCAATGCTTTTACTTCATTAGCAATCTCCTGCAAGGAATCTTTTTCAAGTAAGGCAACAACTTCACTCCACGAAGCCACTTCTGCATTCGATTTTACTTCAAGATACTTACGCGTATCGGCATCCAATTGAACCAAGATTCGTTCCAAGGCCTTATCTGTACGCAACTGAGCCAATTTTAAATTAACTTGATATGCCCCATCCGGTGAAGCCACACCGGTAATGTGAAAACTCTTCAAGGAAGCATCCGGATTAACCTCAATGGCGTGCAATTCATCCTTCAACTTATCCAGTTCAACCTGATTTTGTACATTGCTTTCATCCAAATCAGCCTTCCCTACCAAGAAGGTCAGGTTTACTTCTCCTTTGGTATCGCGCAGTTGCATCGCCGGTTTAGGCAAATACTTCTCATCGGTCAGCTCGAATGCGGAGAAATTATACTCCAAAAAGCGTAACGGATTGACTGTTCCTTGTGCTATAGAGAAAGAGTCTCTGTAAATAATATCCCGATAATTCTCCATGGCCAAAAGCACATCTGCCCGATAACTATGCTGTAAGTTCTCTATATAGAGCGAATCATAATAAGCCAACACATCGTCTTTACGCGCAGAGGTTGTCTTCACACGGATATATTCGTGCAACGGGTCGTGTTGCAAATCATAATCATACATACGGTTTTGTGTTGTATTATAAGATTTACCATCAAACACAACCGGTTTCATCAACATCCGCTTTTTAGTTGTAATATCGTAGATAGACGGTTGTATAACCAGTCTTCGATTCTTCGAAAACAATTCTTTCGGTACCGGCACGCGTGTCTTTACATAGAAATAATTACCTCTCACTTCGATTTCGGTCGGCTCAGGAATCGCTTTATTTCTTATCTTTGAAACGACAGTCACCTCATCCAGTTCTATCGCATAGTCTTTTAAAACTACATTGATAACCTGACGTCTTTTCACCTTAACCGTTTTATCTTGATAGCCAATGCGTGTGAATTTCAATGAGTCATCCTTTTCCACCAACACACTGTATCGTCCGTCTTCGTCCGAGATATCCATACACCTCTTTGTGAATGGATCTAATACATCCACATCCTGAATACCTTTACCTTGCCGATTGGTAATGCGTCCTTGCACCCTCATCTTCTGCGCATAAGCATCCATACTTATAAATATGAACATACACAAAAAGAGTCCAATCAGTCTATTCCATTTAATATTGATTTTCATTTCTTTTCCCGACTAATTGATTTTGTATTTATCGAATAATATAGGCGAAAGAGACTCCTAACTTAATAGGCGCCAACATTGTCTTTCTGTCGTTGGTAGCAATAGGTCTTTGCGCATCTTTACCATATTTAAACTGTCTATAGCGCAAAACACCGACACCGATATTGGCTTCAATATTCCAATGCTTACCGATTGCCCATGCATATCCGTATGTAAGTCCTACCGCACAAGCATCACCCTTGTGCCTATTCTGCTTAAGAAGCATGTTAAAATCGCTCAAGAATCCGGTAAGTCCTAAATAATGGCTCGACATCGGTCTGTTCAACCAATAGCGCATTTCCGGCTGTACTTGTATAAAAGTCGTACGCAAATCTTTTGTTTTTACCGGATTTCCCATCACCCCCAAGTCTAATGAAAAATGGCGTCCCAACACACACTCCACTTCGATGTTCGGACTGGCTGTAAGCCATGCCAACGCATTTGTCTTTACTGCGACTTTCTGTGCTTGCAAATAAGTTCCTCCACCCAGTAAGAACAGCAAGAGCACAACCAAAGTCCTACAGCTTTTCATAAAAAAGCGGTTCATAAAAATCTACTTTTATTGTTCTAAAACAAAATAAAACCATCTGTAGGATTTTACTCTTAAGAATAAAAGCCTACAAACGATTTTCAATCATACATTCTCTTTCCCAATACCTTAAATTCTACATTCGCTTTTGAATCTAAAGTTCTAAAGACGGTGCAAAGATATATAAATCCAATAAAATAGAAACAAAGATGACATTTTTATACACATTCAAAAGGATGACATTTTTATACACGTGCCATTCAAAAAGAAGAAAAAAACTGAATTATTTAAAAAATATGCAACAACAAATATCCTCCTGAATCATCATAACAAAAGCACAAAAGGGCTATATGTCCCACGCTTTGTCCAATGTGTACCAAATATACCCGGGCCGATTTCCCATCACAAATTCCAACGTACTACCTGCCAATATTTGTTCGTGCGTAATATAACTCTCATGATAAGGTTCTCCATTCAGTTTCACAGACCGGATATAGCAATTGTTCTTGCTTACTCCTTTTGCCCGTACTGTAAATGTCTTTCCATTGGCCAAATGTATCTTTACTTCCGGATAAAGCGGAGTACCTATCTCATAGTGTCCACTTACCGGATTGACCGGATAAAATCCCATCGCACTAAACACGAACCAAGCGGACATCTGTCCACAGTCTTCATTGCCGCACAAACCGTCCGGAGTGTTTCGATACAATTCGTGCATCACCTTAGCAGCATATTGCTGTGTTTTCCAAGGCTGTCCTACTGCATTATACAAATAGATAACATGATGGCTCGGCTCATTGCCATGCGCATACTGCCCAATCATGCCGGTACTGAAAATAGGAAGTTTTTCATCCACCGGAGTATAGGTAAACATGCTATCCAACTTTTGAGCAAAGCGCTCATGACCTCCAACCAGATAAATCAGCCCGGTAATGTCGTGCTGTACCGACCAAAAATACTGCCAGCCGTTACTTTCACAGATATGTGGGGTATACTCGTCCGGAGAGAAATTTTCCTCAAACTGTCCTTTATCATCGCGTGGCTGCATAAATGAAGTCTGTGGATTATATACATTCTTATAATAAATCGAACGATAATAATACTTTCCTGCCAATATTTTATTCCCCATCCAGTCAGCTATACGGGCGATGCAATAATTATCGAATGCATATTCCAACGTACGAGATAACGACCAGTTTTCTGTATTATATTGGTCAGTCACATTGTAGGGTATATATCCGTATTTCTTATAAAGTCCTATCCCTCGATACTCGTCCATATTGGCAGTATTCAAACAAGCATTCAAGGCTTTATATTTATCAAATCCCTTTATTCCTTTTAAACAAGCATCTGCAATGACCGGCACAGCATGAAAACCAATCATCATATCGGTCTCGCAACCCTGAAAATTCCACACCGGCAACCGGCCGTTCTGATCGTAAAAGGCCAAGAAAGAGTTAATCATATCGCTTACCCGAGCTTCATCAATCAATGTATAGAGCGGATGAGCTGCTCGAAACGTATCCCACAACGAGAATGTACTATAATTAACCCACCCTTCGGCTTTATGCACTTTCCGGTCGGGTCCGTAATATGCTCCATCTACATCACTATAGATAGTAGGTGCCAACATCGCATGATAAAGAGCGGTATAAAATTTAGCTCTTTCGTCCGGATTATCACAGGTAATTTCAATGCAAGCAAGCTGTTTGTTCCATGCCGCCTGCGTCTCTGCCAGATAACGGTCGAAATCATTGTCAGGAACTTCGGCTGCCAGATTACGCGCTGCTCCTTCCATACTTACTGCCGACAAGGCAGTGCTCACCACCAACTGTTCTTGCGCACACGTCTTGAAATCGAAACGAGCAATAACGGAGGTACCTATACGCCGACCATCTTTCATCACTGCTGCCGTATCGAGTGACATCTGTTGAAAAGGACGAGAAAAACGGCTTCGGAAATAAATTCGCTGCCCACGAGCCCATCCGTCGGAAAAACGATAGCCTTGTATAGTCACCGAATCGACTACCTCGATATGCGAATCGCAGGTAAAATCCCAATTCATCGCTTTACGCAGATTCAAGAACACCGCGGCATCTGCTTCCGGGAATGTATAACGCTGAATGCCACAACGTTCGGTCGCTGTCAGCTCCACTTTAATATCATAATCGCTCAGTCGGACACTGTAATAGCCCGCCTCAGCTTCCTCTTCGTCGTGCGAAAAAAGCGAATGGATGCCTAAAGCTCCGGCTGCTTCTTTATAAGGAAGAGTCACCGGCATAAAAGAAATATCATATAAGTCACCGGCTCCCGTACCCGACAAATGAGTATGACTAAACCCCGCTATCGTGCTATCCGGATAGAAATAGCCCGAAATCCGATCCCAACCCGACAAGCCATTGTCGGGACTCAGCTGCACCATGCCAAAAGGAGCTTGTGCTCCCGGATAGGTATTCCCCGTAAAATCTGTACCGATAAACGGATTCACACATGTAGCATACTGCACCTCTGCATTGTCATCCAGACGAGAAGTACAAGCTGTTACCAATAAAAAGCTAATCAACAAACCGAAAAATCCCAATCGTTTCATGCTAACAACGGTTAATCAATAAACTCTATTCCATAAAATCAGGCGCGACAGTCCCTTATAAATTCATTGACAAAAATAAGAATATTTTTCTATTTATCTTTCAAAGAAATCATGAAACGTATCATGAACAAAGTACATGACTGTCTATGCAAGACAAAGTCTGCTTTCGACACCATGATTCATCTATCGGCCAATACAAATAGCAAACTGTCAAAATGTACAAGAATGTATATTTATGCAGCGCGAGAATCGCATATTTGCAAACAAAACGGCCTTCGCTTGCAAATTTTAAAATTTTATTTTCATA
>DYCT01000199.1 GCA_019417975.1 Bacteroides sp. | reverse complement strand
CTTATTCATCTATAAAAAAAATGTAGATGTAAATTTGCACAAAAGCATCAGCGTGAAGGCCAGACCGGTTTCTGAAGTATTGTCCATATTACTACATGAATCTCCTATTATTTATAAAATAGAAGGAAACCATATAATACTCACTAAAAAAGAAATTACCCAAACCCCGACAATAAAGAAAATCACCGGAGTGGTAACAGATAGAGCCGGGGAGCCTTTGATCGGAGTTACAATAACAGTAAAGGGTATATCACAGGGATCAATAACTGATATAAACGGGAAGTTTTCATTATCAGCCGACATTGGTGATGTTCTTCAATTCAGTTATATAGGATACATTCCACAAACAATAAAATTAAAGAACTTGAATAGCTTAAAAGTCTTTTTAGTGGAAGATGTTAAGACCTTAGACGAAGTAGTGGTGGTTGGTTATGGCTCTCAGAAACGAACTAATCTAACAGGAGCAATTTCGACCGTTACATCTCAAGAGCTTGTAGACAGACCGGCCAGTAGCGTTACACACATGCTACAAGGACGTGTACCCGGTCTCAATATCACCACTTCTTCCGGTGTACCGGGTAATACTGCAAGCTTTAATATCCGTGGTACGAACTCAATCAACGGAGGCTCACCATTGGTGTTAGTCGATGGAGTTGAAGGGGACCTTGACCGTGTAAACCCTAATGATATAGAATCAATTTCAGTTATAAAAGACGCCTCCGCCGCTGCTATTTATGGTGGACGTGCTTCATTCGGAGTTATTTTAGTCACAACAAAATCCGGTTCTTCTGATGGGAAAGTACAAATTAGCTATAGTGGGCGTGTTGGTTGGACAGAACCCACTACATCTACGGATTACGAAAACCGTGGTTATTACCATGTTTCTTTGGTTGACCAGTTTTACATTCCCAATAACGGGCGTCGCTATACCTCGTATACAGAAGAAGACATGAAAGAGTTATGGGAAAGAAGAAACGACAAGACAGAAGATCCTGCCCGCCCTTGGACCGTATTGGATAAGAGAAACGGACAGAATGTATACTTATACTACGCCAATACGGATTGGTGGCAATACTTGTTCAAAGACAAGAAACCATTGCAAAGCCACAATATTTCGATATCCGGAGGAACAAACAAATTGAAATTTTACCTTTCGGCAGGTTATAATAGTGAAGAAGGAATGTATCGAAGAAATACTGACAAATTCAGAAGAATAAATTTCCATTCAAGGATTTCCGCAGATATTACTGATTGGCTTAACATTAGTAACAATACTGAATTTTTCAATTCTAATTATACTTATCCTGGATTGGGAGGCATAAATTCGAACATATCTCAAGCCCAGAACCATGGTTTGGCAAGTTTTCCTACCCAAAATCCTGACGGGACAAGCCTTTATACTACTTCACTGACCGACTATGCCATTATGGACGGTTTATTAGTCATATTAGACAGCGAAGGGTTCAGAAATAAAACTCGTAAAGATAACTTCAAGACCACTACAGAACTTACATTAAAACCATTGAAAGGGTTGGAGATAAAAGCTAACTTGACATACATGCTCTATAACCAATACGACATACGCCGGCAATCTAATGGAACATATTCCAAATATCCGGGAGAAACATCCATACTTAATACCGGTAATTTCCAAAATCAAATGTTTGAGCAATTTGCCCCCAATGAATATTGGGCAACGAATGTATTTGCCACATACCAAGGTTCTGTATCCAACAAACATAATTATAAAGTTACAGGTGGTTTTAATTATGAAACTCGTTACAACAAGACTGTTCGTGGCACAGGATATAATCTTCTTTCCGATGTTTTGGATGATTTTAACCTGATAGGAGTAGATCCTGCCACAAACCAAAAACGGATGGAAGTGACAGGAGGGCAAAATGAATATAAACTTGCAGGTTTTTTCGGACGTATAAACTATGACTACAAAGGGATATATTTACTTGAACTAAGCGGACGTTATGATGGTACCTCTCGTTTTGCTTCTGGTCATCGCTGGGGATTCTTTCCTTCTATGTCTGTTGGTTGGAGAGTCTCGGAAGAAAAGTTTTTCAGCAATATGAAAGACTGGTGTAACAATTTAAAGTTCAGATACTCTTTTGGTAGTTTAGGAAACCAACAAGTTGGCTATTATGACTATATCCGCACTATCAGTATAGGAACTACCGGATATTTATTCGGAGGTGCGAGACCATCTTACGCAGATATTTCCGCTCCCTCTGCCGACAATCTGACATGGGAGACTGTACAACAACATAATGCTGGTGTGGATATGACATTTTTGGACAACAGATTAACTTTCACCGGAGAATATTATATTCGGGATACAAAGGATATGCTTACCGCCGGCATCACATTACCCGCCGTATATGGCACTTCCGCTCCTAAAATGAACAGTGCAGATATGCGTACAAAGGGCTATGAACTCTCTGTTGCTTGGCGAGATCAGTTTAAGTTAGGCAACAAACCTTTCTCTTATCAACTGAGTTTTACATTCAGTGATTACATCAGTGAAATCACCAAATTCGACAACCCCGACAAACTATTAGCTAAGACTTATTATGAAGGAATGCGGATTGGTGAAATATGGGGATATCGCGTCGATGGCTTCTTTGCGACCGATGAAGAAGCTAAGAACTATGAAGTAGATCAAAGATCTGTAAACACCACTATCAATAGTTCATCGGGTGAATACCGGGGAGTACGTGCCGGCGATTTAAAATACCGGGATCTAGATGGTAACAAAACTATAAGTATCGGTGAAAACAGAGTCGGAAGCTCCGGTGACCGCGAAATTTTAGGAAATAGTTCTCCACGCTATCAATATGGCACTAACTTGGCTTTCCAATGGTATGGATTTGATTTTAATATATTCTTCCAAGGTATCGGCCACATAGATTGGTATCCAGGAAGAGAAGCCCAAGCATTTTGGGGATATTACAACCGCCCCTACGGAACATTTATTCCGAAGGATTTTCAAAAATTATGTTGGTCAGAAGATAATCCCAACGCTTACTTCCCCAGACCTAGAACAGCTGTTGCCCTTACAGAAAATTCGGAACTTTCAACAGTGAATGACCGCTATCTTCAAAATATTGGTTATTGTCGATTAAAAAACCTGACAATCGGTTATTCACTTCCTAAGTTTCTGACTAACAAAATAGGCCTTGACTTAGTTCGTCTTTATTTTTCCGGAGAAAATCTTGCTTATTGGTCACCGATAAAAACCGACTATGTCGACCCGGAACAAGCCAGACAAGGCGGAACTTTGAAGGTCTATCCTTGGCAAAAAAGTTTCACATTTGGTGTTAATATTAACTTCTAATTAATTTTGACTATATGAAAAATAACATATTCTTACTCATCGCAGCTTCAATATTTATATTGAGCTTTAGTTCATGTGATGATTTACTTGATGTAACGCCGAAAGACAAAATCACTCCAGAAACGTTCTTTTCTACCGAAGCTGATTTACAGGCTTTTAGCACAAATTTCTACAATTCTCTCCCCAAAGACAGAGATCTTTATAAAGATGATGCCGATAATATAACTCATAGTACTCCCAATAGCGCGGCAACAGACTCCCGTACAGTTCCAGCTTCAGGAGGAGGCTGGGAATGGGGATACTTACGGCGTTTCAACACTCTATTGCAATACTCTGTCAATTGTAAGGATAAAACGGTCAGGACACGTTATCAAGCATTAACCCGTTTTTTCAGAGCATATTTTTATTTCGAAATGGTAAAAAGATTTGGGGATGTCCCATGGTATGACACAGAATTATTCGTTTCTGAAACAGACCAATTAAACAAACCGAGAGACTCTCGAGAATTGGTCATGAAAAATATATTGGAAGATCTCGATTTTGCCATCACCAATCTTTCTACAACGCCTTCTGTTTATACAGTAACAAAGTGGACAGCATTGTCTCTTAAATCCAGAGTTTGCCTTTTTGAAGGCACATTCAGAAAGTACCACAATTTAAATCTTAGCACTAATGCCGATTTTTTCTTGCAAGAATCTATAACAGCCTCTAGAGAATTAATGAAGGAAAGCAATTATACCTTATATACAGAAGGTGGAACGAACCAGGCATACCGAAAACTCTTTACTTCACAAAATGCTCCAACAACGGAAGTAATTATGGCAAGAAATTATAATTTAACGTATGATATATACAATACAGT
>DYCT01000198.1 GCA_019417975.1 Bacteroides sp. | reverse complement strand
TAATAAGGTATAAGAAGATTCCATGGGAATCCGGTTGGGCTAAGCCGGAAATCTCATGGAATCTTTTTTTTGTGGGTGTAAAACCACATTCAGAAGCAAATCATGTTACATAACATTGTTTAGTAACACGGGTTATAAATTTGTCAAATCAAATGTAATTACTAATTTGCGCTTCACAAATTTACAAGGAGAGACATACTTTTGAGTGTGTCGAATAACTAATTAAATCTTATATCTTATGAAAGTATATCAGACTAACGAAATCAAGAACTTAGCTTTATTAGGAAGTTCTGGCTCTGGGAAAACCACTCTCGCTGAGGCAATGCTTTTCGAGAGTGGAGTGATAAAACGTCGTGGCTCTGTTGCCGCTAAAAACACAGTTAGCGATTACTTCCCGGTGGAACAAGAATATGGTTATTCTGTGTTTTCCACCGTTTTCCATGTAGAGTGGAATGGCAAGAAGCTCAATATAATAGACTGTCCGGGTTCGGACGACTTTGTAGGCGGTGCTGTTACAGCAATGAATGTAACTGATACTGCAATTATCCTTTTGAATGGTCAGTATGGTGTGGAAGTTGGTACACAAAACAATTTCCGTTATACCGATAAGTTGGGCAAACCGGTCATTTTCTTGGTAAACCAACTCGATAATGAAAAATGCGATTACGATAATATCCTTGAGCAGTTGCGCGATGCTTATGGCCCGAAGGTGGTTCCTGTTCAATATCCTATCGCTACAGGTCCAAACTTCAATTCGTTGATTGACGTATTGTTGATGAAGAAATATTCTTGGAAGCCGGAAGGTGGTGCACCGATTATTGAAGATATTCCGGCTGAAGAGATGGATAAGGCTATGGAAATGCATAAGGCTTTGGTAGAAGCTGCTGCTGAGAACGATGAATCATTGATGGAGAAATTCTTCGAGCAAGATTCTTTATCGGAAGACGAAATGCGTGAAGGTATCCGTAAGGGATTGGCTGTAAGAGGTATATTCCCGGTATTCTGTGTATGTGCAGGCAAGGATATGGGCGTGCGTCGTCTGATGGAGTTCTTGGGTAATGTGGTTCCTTTTGTTTCGGAAATGCCGAAAGTACACAATACAAGAGGTGAAGTGGTTACTCCCGATTCAGAAGGCCCTACTTCTCTTTACTTCTTCAAGACAGCTGTTGAACCTCATATCGGTGAGGTGCAGTATTTCAAGGTGATGAGTGGTAAGGTGCATGAAGGCGACGACTTGAGCAATGCCGACCGCGGTTCTAAGGAACGTATGGCGCAGCTTTATGTTTGTGCAGGAGCAAACCGTATTAAAGTAGAAGAATTGGTAGCTGGTGATATCGGTTGTACTGTAAAGTTGAAAGACGTGAAGACTGGTAATACTTTGAATGGTAAGGGTGCAGAAAACCGCTTCAACTTTATTAAATATCCTAATTCGAAATATTCACGTGCCATTAAGCCGTTGAATGAATCGGATACGGAAAAGATGATGTCTATCTTGAACCGTATGCGTGAGGAAGACCCGACATGGGTTATTGAACAGTCTAAAGAACTGAAGCAGACGATTGTTCATGGACAGGGTGAATTCCACTTGCGTACATTGAAATGGCGTTTGGAAAATAATGAGAAATTGCAGGTACGTTACGAAGAACCAAAGATTCCTTATCGTGAAACAATTACAAAAGCTTCTCGTGCTGATTATCGTCATAAGAAACAGTCGGGTGGTGCCGGACAGTTTGGTGAGGTGCACTTGATTGTAGAACCTTATTACGAAGGTATGCCTGCTCCTGATTCCTATAAGTTTGGTGGCCAAGAGTTCAAGATTAACGTGAAGGGTACCGAAGAAATTGCTTTGGAATGGGGAGGTAAGTTGGTATTTGTCAATAGTGTAGTAGGTGGTGCTATCGATACTCGTTTCATGCCTGCTATCTTGAAAGGTATCATGAGTCGTATGGAACAAGGTCCGTTGACCGGTTCTTACGCTCGCGACGTGCGTGTGATTGTTTACGATGGTAAGATGCACCCGGTAGATTCTAATGAAATCTCCTTTATGTTGGCAGGACGTAATGCTTTCAGTGAAGCATTTAAGAATGCAGGTCCGAAGATTTTGGAACCGATTTATGATGTAGAAGTATTTGTGCCGAGCGATAAGATGGGTGATGTGATGGGCGATTTGCAAGGACGTCGTGCAATGATTATGGGTATGAGTAGCGAAAGTGGTTATGAAAAACTGGTAGCAAAAGTTCCATTGAAAGAAATGTCCTCTTATTCTACTTCATTGAGTTCATTGACCGGTGGTCGTGCATCTTTCATTATGAAATTTGCAAGCTATGAACTTGTTCCATCGGATGTACAGGATAAGTTGATTAAGGAATTTGAAGCGAAAGAAGCGAAAGACGAATAATATTGATAGTCAAATAGAAGCGGATTAGCACAGGTTAACATGCCGTTGGTGTATGTTGCCGGATGCTAATCCGCTTTTCTTTTATATAGGGCGTCCTATAAAGTAATAGCTGCTTAACATGGGTTAAAATTCACTTGCTTTTTGTTGTGGTATATTTAAATTTTTATTATTTTTGCAATAGTGGTGCTATATAGGTGACTTATAGTTGTTGAATTGACATGCTAAAATGCATCTTTGGTTAATTTAAGGTTTTATGCGGTTAAATACGGTTAATTCGTTAGGAGCTTAATTTTAACGTTGTTAATTTTGTTGTCATGAGAAAGTCAACAATTTGGATATTAGGGGTTATAATGGGACTATCGTTTCTCAGTTTGCTTTATCTTCAGTTGCATTATATTGAGGAGATGGTCAAGATGCGCAAAGAGCAGTTCGATGAATCTGTGAAGCGTAGTCTGTTTCAAGCAGCCAAAAATTTGGAATACGACGAGACTTTGCGCTATTTGGAAAAAGATGTTGAGCAGACAGAACGTGCTGCCCAAGCCTATGAACAGATGGACGAAAGCCTGAAGAAGAATGAGGAAACAGTAGTACAGCATCATCGTTATACCTTATCTCATCCGGATGGTTCGCTGTATTCTTCGTTTGAGTTGCGGACAATCACCAGTCGTCCTTCGGTTGTGCCCAAGGCGATGATTTCAAGAAACCACGGAAAGAACACCATTCCACAAACATCCAAATCGTTGCAGGAGATTATCAAGAACCGTTATCTTTATCAGCGTGCTATGCTTGACGAAGTGGTTTATAACATTTTGTATACAGCGAGCAGCAAGCCTTTGGAGGAGCGTGTGAACTTCAAGAACCTCGACCAATATTTGAAGACGGCTTTGTTTAATAACGGAATCGATTTGGCTTATCACTTTACAGTAGTCGATAAAGACGGAAAGGAAGTGTATCGCTGCCCCGATTATGATGAAGAAGGATCGAAGAAGTCCTATAGTCGGATTCTTTTTCAGAACGACCCGCCTGCCAAGATGGGCTTTATGAAGATTCATTTCCCTTCGTTGGATAGCTATATCTTCAGTTCCGTGCGTTTTATGATACCGTCTCTGATTTTTACTTTTGTACTTTTGGTGACGTTTATTTTTACTATTTATAGTATATTCCGTCAGAAGAAGCTGAGTGAGATTAAGAATGACTTTATTAACAATATGACGCACGAGTTTAAGACACCTATATCTACAATCTCATTGGCTGCGCAGATGTTAAAAGACCCATCTGTAACCAAGTCTCCTCAGATGTTCCAACACATCTCCGGTGTGATTAACGATGAGACCAAGCGTTTGCGTTTTCAGGTAGAAAAGGTGTTGCAGATGTCAATGTTCGAACGTCAGAAGACCACTCTGAAGATGAAAGACGTTGATGCCAACGAGCTTATTGGTGGAGTTATTCACACTTTTGCGTTGAAAGTGGAGAAATATGGTGGTGAGATTACCTCTGATCTGAATGCTGAGAATCCGAATATTAGGGTAGATGAAATGCACTTTACCAATGTTATCTTCAACCTCATGGATAATGCGGTGAAATATAAAAAGGCTGATGAGAATCTGTTGTTGCATGTGCGTACTTGGAATGACAACGGAAAGTTGTATATCTCTATTCAGGATAATGGTATAGGCATTAAAAAAGAGAATTTGAAAAAGATATTCGATAAGTTCTATCGGGTGCATACAGGCAACCTGCATGATGTAAAAGGCAATGGGTTGGGGCTGGCTTATGTGAAGAAGATTATTATTGATCATAAGGGGAGCATC
>DYCT01000197.1 GCA_019417975.1 Bacteroides sp. | reverse complement strand
ATTCATAACTTTGGCTTTCATGCAAAGCTCATGTTCAAGCGATTGGCTTAACCTTGACACTGCCAATGCGGTAGAATCGGGTAAAGCTATCACCACTCTCGAAGATGCCCAAGTAGCCCTAAACGGAATATACCGTTTACTTTCAGTTCACAGCTACTACGGTGACAACTATTGGTATTACGGCGACTGCCGAGCAGCAGACGTACAAGCTCGTATTACTAAAGGTGATGGTCGGCGTGTTTCTCCTTATTATGAATACAACGTACAACCTTCGGACAACTTCAATATCGAACTTCCGTGGGATGCTGCCTATAAAGTGATAAGACAAGCCAACAACCTCATCGCAAAAATAGAATCGGGAAGTGTACAAACATTCGACCAGCAAGCGCTTAATCGCATCAAAGCAGAAGCATTGGTACTACGCGGACTCTCGCTTTTCAACTTGACACGCCTCTTTGCCATGCCTTATACCAACGATGAAGGAGCTTCATTAGGCGTACCTATCGAATTACAGCCAGCCCAGCCTACCCACCAACCTGCCCGAAACACCGTAGCCGAATGTTACAAACAAGCGACCGAAGACTTGAACAATGCATTACCGGCTCTTAGTAAAGAAACAAACAACGGATTCATCAACTATTGGGCTGCACAGGCTCTCCTTTCGCGTGTATACCTAAATATGGGAAATAATGCCAAAGCTTATGAAGCAGCAACTGATGTCATCCAAAACAACGGAGGACGCTACCATCTGTATAGTTATGAAGAATATCCAAATGTATGGGGAAAAGACTTTCAATCTGAATCGCTCTTCGAACTATACATTACCTTGTCTGAACCATCGGGTGGCACCGGTGGTGAAGGAGCCCCCATGGTATATGCCAACGAAGCCCAAGTGGACTGGAACAATCTCATTCTGACAGAAGACTATCTGAATCTGCTCAACGAAGACGCTAACGATATCCGTCATACTCTGACCCACGAATCGGTTATCGAAAATAATCAGGCATTACCTGCAAAAGCCATAAATCGCAAAGTTTACCTTCATAAATTCCCAGGTAAAAACGGTGACGAGCCTAAAACAAACAACATTTGCATCATCCGTTTAGCAGAAGTTTACCTCAATGCAGCAGAAGCAGGTCTGAAAGAGAATACTCACGTCGATGTCGCCATGGGATATCTGAACGACATCATCAGTCGACGCACCACAGATGCTTCTCAGAAAACAGATGCCTCTACATTTACACTGGAACGCATCTTGAAAGAACGCCGTAAAGAATTGGTGGGTGAAGGAGAAGTTTTCTACGACTATCTACGCAACCACAAAACAATAGAGCGAAACGGAAGTTGGCATTTGGAAACTTTAAAAGCCAACAATGCCAATCGCATTGAACCAACTGATTTACGCATTGCCTTACCTATTCCACAACGCGAAATAGACGCAAATCCTCAAATAAAACAAAATCCCAGATGAAATAATTTCAGAATAATTTATATACAAAATCTCCCGCCAAAATTCCGATAGTCGAAACCATGGCGGAAGATTTTTTCTTTGCTATTCAACTATTATTTCAATTCCACTTCGATAGAAGCAGGATAAAGTCGGCAAGAATCATAAAATGCCATACAGCAATTGACCATATTCCGCAAATTCAATTTCAATTTTCCTTTGAAATAAAGTTTTCCATTCACCCATAACTGAACTGGCTTTTTCAAGTCGACCAAATGCTCATTCAAAAAGACAGTGAAACGTCCTGTTGTTGCCGGTTCATACGATTTATTAAATTTCATCTCAATGCCCCAATTCGGGTCTATCTGTGTCGTTACATAGTGCACATTGTCCACCTGTATCCGAACCACATTGTCTTCAATCTGCACTTCATAATGAGTACGTTCTTCAGAAGGACGCTCAGTCACCAACAAATTATAGAATCCATTCCGATGTCGTCCATCCATCTCAAAATCTTCCCAACTGAAATAAGCTGGATACGGATTGCGTACAAACTTTTTCAACCAAGGAGTAGTACGTGAATAATCGATGGCATGACCATATCCCGGAATCAGTTCTATCCGATGCTGAAAGAAATCGGGCTTTATCTGCTGTAAGCTATCGAAAGCCTCAGCCACATACCCTGTCAAGATATCTCGGTAAAAGCCTTTATCTTCCGCTCCCGTCAAGAGTGAGAAACCTATATTAGAACAGTTTTCTGCCGGAGCATTCTTCAAGGGTTCACCACCTGCCATAGGACCTGCTGCTGCCAAATAATCGGCATAATACGATGCCAAACGCTGGCTACCATAACCGCCTTCGGAAATACCGAACATATAAATCTGATTGGGGTTGATGTCACCGGAAAGCATACTCATACGCAACAATTTCTCCCAAGCGTACTGTTTGGACAACTGCCACCAACGGTAATAGGATCCTTCATTCGGAATTTGCGGGATAAAATAAGCAGATGGAGCATCATCAAATCGCTGGCAGATAGTCAACCCTGTAGCCCATTCTTGCTCCTTGGGTCCAGAGCCATGCATGTAAATAAAAAATGGATAGCCTTCTTGCGGACGTTCTTTGCCCTTATAACCATAATAATAAGGCATCACCGCATTCGGTTCCAAATCGGCAGGTAAATTCCATTTTCCATTATTCCCCTCGGACAATGCTTTTAACGCCAACAATGGTTCTTCGGAAAATTGCTCATTGGCAGTTTTCCAAGCCATCCACACTTGGTTACGACATTGGTCCAATTCGGAAAGCCGAACCTTCTTATCTTGTTCGTAATTGATTATCTTTCCTTCGTTCAACGAAGATGTGAAATGTTTTACAAGAGATTTATCGGCAGCATTGGTACCTTGAGCAAATACATCGGCATTGGTACCCATCCCTCCGACAAGCAATAAAGCTATTGCTGTGCAATATGTTTTTTTCATCGTATGATTAAACTAAATCATTTATCATTATTATATAACTTACTTAGTAGTCATAATCTTCAAGACAAGCTTGTCTGTTTCATTCATACCCTTCGAACCAATCAAGGTTAAGTTGCGAATGGATTTATCTACATCGTCATCGACAATACCTTCGACCGATGTCACAAACTTATTTTCCATTGCCATCATGGCTGAAAGTACTGCGGTAGAAACACCACTGGTCAGCTTCATGGCACAACTTGGTTTGGCACCATCGCAAATCATTCCTGTAAGGTTAGCCACCATATTCTTTACTGCATATACAATCTGTTCGTAGCTTCCTCCCATCAGATAAGTGATGCCACAACTTGAACCGGTAGCAGCCACTACACATCCACAAAGAGCCGAAAGGCGTCCCAAACTCTGCTTGATATAAATCACAGTAAGATGACTGAGTATCAAAGCTCGTATCAATTCTTCTTCCGACTTTTTATTGTCTTTGGCATAGACAACAACCGGCAGTGTACAAGCAATACCTTGATTACCACTTCCCGAATTACTCATCACGGGAATCATAGCACCTGCCATACGTGCATCACAAGCTGCTGATGTATAAGAAAGGATATGTGAAAACACACAGTCACCCAACAGCTGATGTTCGTACGTCCCACGCATAGTCTTCCCTAAAGAATGTCCGAAGTCACCTTTAAACGATTGCTCAGCAGCATTTTGGTTTAGCTCAGCAGCTTTTAAAATAAAACGAATCTCGTCAAGCGGTGCAGTCATTGCAAAATCGTACACTTTGCGCATATTCAAATCTACCGTTTCATCTTCTTCTACCGTAGTTCCACCTTGTTGTATATCAAGAAGCACGTCTTTATTTTTTGCTACATATACAAACCGAGTATGCCCTCCAGAGATAATCGCAGTAGCTTCCTGTCCATCAGCACGACAAATGGCTTCAATATAAAGCTTTTCATCAATATGTTCTTTCAACTGAATATCAATACAATGAGCATCAATCATCGCCTTTCCACGTTCTACATCAGCCGGAGTAGCGTCTTTTAACACTTCCAACTGATAGGCTGAACGTCCGACCAAAGCTCCCAAAGCTATAGCAATAGGCAATCCAATCATCCCCGTCCCGGGAATACCAACTCCCATCGCATTTTTCAGTATATTTGCACTAAGGCGAACCACTATCTGCCGAGGCTGTACGCCCAATGTCTCGCTTGCTTTAGCGACAGCCAATGCCACAGCCACCGGCTCTGTACATCCTATAGCAGGAACTACCTCTCTATTAATA
>DYCT01000196.1 GCA_019417975.1 Bacteroides sp. | reverse complement strand
GTCGGGATACCTTAATCCTTATATCTTGGAAGAACGTCAGCTGAACGTAACCCAGCTGGACGTATTTTCTCGTTTGATGATGGATAGAGTAATCTTTTTAGGAACAGAAGTCAATGACTATACAGCCAACACCATTCAGGCGCAACTCTTGTATTTGGATTCTGTCGATCCGGGAAAAGATATTTCTATTTATATTAATTCACCGGGTGGCTCTGTATATGCCGGTTTGGGTATTTATGATACGATGCAGTTTATTTCGAGTGATGTGGTGACAATTTGTACCGGAATGGCTGCTTCTATGGCTGCTGTATTGCTGGTTGCCGGTGCCGAGGGCAAACGTTCTGCATTGAAACATTCGCGCGTGATGATTCATCAGCCGATGGGAGGAGCGCAGGGGCAAGCATCGGACATTGAAATTACTGCTCGTGAAATCATGAAGTTAAAGAAGGAACTTTATACGATTATAGCCGAACATTCTCATACCGAGTTTGATAAAGTTTGGGCAGATTCCGATCGCGATTACTGGATGACAGCCGAAGAAGCTAAAGCTTATGGTATGATTGATGAAGTTTTGATGCGTAAGAAAGAGACCTTGCTTGGAGAGAGCGAACCAAAGTTAGAAGTGTGATTGATGGAATCAAATCGTTAGTTTTGCTATTTCGCTAAAAACAGGAATAATTTGGAAGAGAAAAAAAATACAAAGAAAAATCAGCGCAGATGCAGTTTTTGTGGACGCTTAGAGAGTGAAGTCGGCTTTTTGATTTCCGGTCTGAATGGGTGCATTTGCGATAGTTGTGCACAGCAGGCTTATGAGATTGCTCAGGAAGTAGAAGGTAGTGCAAAGGGTAAAGGGCAAAACAAGTTAAGCTTGGATGAATTACCTAAACCGATGGATATAAAACGATTTCTCGATCAATATGTCATCGGTCAGGATGATGCGAAGCGTTTCCTTTCGGTGTCAGTGTATAACCATTATAAACGCTTGCTGCAAAAAGATAACGGAGATGATGTGGAAATTGAAAAATCGAACATCATCATGGTGGGAAGTACGGGTACGGGTAAAACTTTGCTGGCCCGTACGATTGCTAAGTTGTTGCATGTACCATTTACAATAGTGGATGCAACAGTGCTGACCGAAGCAGGCTATGTGGGGGAGGATATTGAAAGCATTCTGACTCGCTTATTGCAAGTGGCCGACTATAATGTGGCAGAAGCAGAACGAGGAATTGTGTTTATTGATGAGATAGATAAGATAGCTCGTAAAGGAGATAATCCTTCTATTACGCGCGATGTGAGTGGTGAAGGTGTGCAGCAGGGCTTGTTGAAATTACTCGAAGGATCTGTGGTGAATGTTCCGCCTCAAGGAGGGCGTAAACATCCGGAGCAGAAGCTGATAGCTGTGAATACGAAAAACATCCTATTTGTGTGTGGTGGCGCTTTCGATGGCATAGAGCGGAAGATAGCACAGCGCCTGAATACACATGTTGTGGGATATAGTGCAACTCAAAAGACAGCACAGGTGGATAGAGAGAATTTGATGCAGTATATTTCACCACAGGATTTGAAATCGTTCGGACTTATTCCAGAGATTATTGGCCGATTGCCGGTGCTCACTTATTTGAATCCGTTGGATCGGTCTGCTTTGCGTTCTATCCTGACAGAACCTAAAAATTCGATTATCAAACAATATATGAAACTCTTTGAGATGGATCATGTGAAATTGACATTCCAACCCGAAGTGTATGACTATATCGTGGATAAGGCTGTTGAATTTAAGTTGGGCGCACGCGGACTCCGGTCTATTGTAGAAACAATCATGATGGATGTCATGTTTGAGATTCCATCTATGCAGGTGGATGCTTATGAAGTGACGCTTGATTATGCTAAGCAACAAATGGGAAAGGCGAATATTTCTCGATTGCAGAATGCATAATTCGGGAAAATAAGACAGTGTAAAGATGATTTTATCTTTTTCAAGGAAAATAATAGGGGAAAATATAAGTGATATATGAGAAGTTGTTTATAACTTTGTTTTGAATCTAAGACGGATTCCTAAACTTTAACAAAACAGCGTAATACTTATTATAATGGCAGAAAAGATAAATCTTACAGAAGAACTGAAGCGGTATTTTGGCTTTGACAAGTTCAAAGGAAACCAAGAAGCGATTATCAACAACCTGTTGGACGGTAATGATACTTTCGTGCTGATGCCTACGGGAGGTGGTAAATCTCTTTGTTATCAGTTGCCTTCGCTGTTGATGGAGGGGACAGCAATTGTCATTTCTCCACTGATTGCCTTGATGAAAAACCAAGTAGATGCGATGCGCAATTTCAGCGAAGAAGATGGAGTGGCACATTTTATCAATTCATCATTGAATAAAAGTGCAATCGACCAAGTGAAGGCTGATATTCTTTCTGGCAGGACGAAGTTGCTTTATGTAGCTCCCGAATCACTGACCAAAGAAGAGAATGTGGAGTTCCTCAAGACCGTGAAGATTTCTTTTTATGCTGTTGACGAAGCACATTGTATATCGGAGTGGGGACATGATTTCCGACCGGAGTATCGTCGTATTCGTCCTATAATTAATGAAATAGGGAAAGCACCACTTATTGCTTTAACGGCTACGGCAACCCCAAAGGTGCAACACGATATACAGAAAAATTTAGGAATGATAGAGGCGCAAGTTTTCAAATCTTCTTTTAACCGTCCGAACTTATATTACGAAGTACGTGCTAAGACAAACAACGTAGATAAGGACATTATTAAATTTATCAAAGCCAATCCGGGCAAATCGGGTATCATTTATTGTTTGAGCCGGAAGAAAGTAGAGGAGCTGGCTGAGATATTGCAGGCTAATGGCATAAACGCACGTCCGTATCATGCCGGTATGGACTCGGCTACTCGTACCACCAATCAGGATGATTTTTTGATGGAAAGGGTAGACGTTATTGTGGCGACTATCGCTTTCGGAATGGGAATTGATAAATCGGATGTCCGATTTGTGATTCATTATGATATTCCGAAGAGTTTGGAAGGCTATTATCAGGAAACCGGACGTGCCGGACGAGATGGAGGAGAAGGCTTGTGTATTACGTTCTATACCAATAAAGATTTGCAGAAGCTGGAAAAGTTTATGCAAGGGAAGCCGGTGGCAGAGCAGGAAATCGGTAAGCAACTATTGTTGGAGACCGCTGCTTATGCAGAATCTTCTGTATGCCGGCGTAAGTCTTTACTGCACTATTTTGGCGAAGAATATACAGAAGAAAATTGTGGTAATTGTGACAACTGTTTAAACCCTAAGAAACAAGTGGAAGCTCAGGATTCATTATGTGCCGTCATAGAAACCATTTTGGCGGTAAAAGAAAACTTTAAGGCAGACTATATTATAGATGTACTTCAGGGTAAAGAAACCTCTGAAGTGTTGGCTCATAAGCACGACGAATTGGAAGTTTTCGGTTCGGGTATGGGCGATGATGATAAATTATGGAATGCCGTAATCCGGCAAGCATTGATTGCCGGCTATTTAAGTAAGGATGTAGAAAATTATGGACTCTTGAAAGTGACGCCCGAAGGACACAAGTTCTTGAAACGTCCTAAATCATTCAAGATTACTGAAGACAATGATTTTGAAGAAGAAGAGGAAGAAACACCGATGCGTGGTGGAGCAGCTTGCGCGGTCGATCCGGCTTTGTATTCCATGTTGAAAGATTTGCGTAAGAAGTTATCTAAAAAGTTAGGCATTCCGCCTTACGTTATCTTCCAAGATCCTTCTCTAGAAGCAATGGCAACTATTTATCCTATCACGTTGGAAGAATTGCAAAATATTCCAGGTGTAGGAGCGGGCAAGGCTAAGCGCTATGGCGAGGAGTTTTGTGTTTTGATTAAGAAGCATTGCGAAGAAAATGAAATAGAACGTCCCGAAGACTTGCGTGTACGTACGGTCGCTAATAAGTCGAAACTGAAAGTGTCTATCATTCAGAGTATCGACCGAAAGGTGGCACTCGATGATATCGCAGTAGCAAAGGGTATAGAATTCTCGGAATTGTTGGATGAAATAGAGGCAATTGTATATTCGGGTACTAAACTGAATATTGATTACTTCCTCGATGAAATTATGGATGAAGACCATATGGAAGATATTTATGATTATTTCAAGGAATCTACTACCGATAAAATTGATGATGCCATCGAGGAATTAGGTGACGATTACACTGAAGATGAAATCAGATTGGTGC
>DYCT01000195.1 GCA_019417975.1 Bacteroides sp. | reverse complement strand
GGTCGAAGTAATCGTATTCGATGGCATATCCCGGTCGGTAGACTACAATGTCTTTGAATGCCGGGATTTTCTTCAGCGCATTGAGTTGGATATCCATCGGCAGCGATGAAGAGAATCCGTTCAGGTAAAGTTCTTGCGTGTTTTCGCCTTCCGGCTCTAAAAACAATTGGTGTTGGTTCTTGTCGGGGAAGGTTACGATTTTGGTCTCGATACTGGGACAGTAGCGAGGCCCTATGCTTTTAATTTGTCCGTTGAATAGGGGAGATTCCGGTAAACCGTTGCGCAAGATGGCATGTGCCTCTTCGTTGGTAAAGCAAGTCCAGCATTGCAACTGTTTCAGTTGTCGTTTGCCGGTATCCATAAAGGAGAATTTATGGAAATCGTTTTCACCGTCTTGCGTCTCCATGTATTCATAGTGCACGCTTCGTCCGTCAATGCGTACCGGTGTACCGGTTTTCATACGTCCGATGCTGACGCCATGCTGTGCAATAGATTCAGTGAGCAGATAAGATGCCGGTTCGGCCATACGTCCACCTGGGATTTGTGTGCGTCCGATGTGCATCAATCCGTTTAGGAAAGTGCCGGCTGTGATGATGACTGCTTGGGCGTGAAAGGTGACTCCCATGAGGGTGGTTACTCCCACAGCTTTCCCATCCTTCACCAGTAGCTCGCGTACAGTGTCCTGCCAGATATGCAGGTTGGGTATATTTTCCAATATTTCTCTCCATGCCCAGATAAACTTTCCTCTGTCGCATTGGGCACGTGGACTCCACATAGCGGGTCCTTTAGAGCGGTTTAGCATTCTGAACTGAATGGCTGTTCGGTCGGTTACCAGTCCGGTATATCCTCCCAAGGCATCAATTTCACGGACGATTTGTCCTTTGGCTATACCTCCGATAGCCGGGTTACAGCTCATTTGTGCTATTTTGTTCATGTCCATTGTGAGCAGGCACGTCTTCGAACCTAAGTTGGCAGCCGCAGCCGCAGCTTCGCAGCCGGCATGTCCTGCACCAATCACAATCACGTCGTAGTTGAAATCCATTTGTTATTCCTTATAAATTGCAGGCAAATGTACGAAATTCGTGTGGATTGTCATTCTTTTTTGGTTCTTTTATCGTGCTTTCCGGGATGCTGTCTGCTTCTGTTTTCTGATTGTTTTTTTGAGGGGGTCTTAAGATGCCTGAAAAAGTATCCTAAGATACTTGGCGAAATATCTTAAGATACTTTGCGATTTATCTTAAGATACTTTGCGGTTTATCTTAGGATACTTTTGGGCTGAACCTAACAGCCTCTTTTTGAGGATTATAAAAACAGGCACGAAATAGCCTTATTTTTGAAGGATTTCGTGCCTGTTTTATGGGAGAAAATGAACTTGTTTTAGCGTGTCACGACGAATCGTTCCCAGTGTGCATATCCTGCGACTTCCGCGCGACAGAAATAGATGCCGGCAGGGAGGAAATCGACTGTCTGCATTGGCTGTACAGGCGAGGCAGCATACCGCTTGCATCCATTGGTATCGTAGATGGTAAAGTCTATCTTACCGGCTGTTGTGTCGAAGCAGAAACAGTTGTCGGCATATCGGTAAGGCTTTTGCATTTCCTGTCCGTTGTCTACCGATGTGTTGCTGATGTAGCAGTCGCTATAGTTCTTGTCCTGATAGATTAGCCGGTCGTTCTGATGGCAGCAGAGCAGCAAGTATTGTTTGGTTTCTGTTTCTGGATATTGGGCGAACAGTCCTCCGAAGAGTGAGCCAATACCCGATACATGGATATCATCTTTTGTGCTGCCTCCGGGTGTAGGTACAGAGAAAGCAAGCAGACACATGTTGTACGTTTCGATAACGCACTTCTCTTCACTGTCCCAGTCATTGGTTATGATGCAGCGGTAGGTGTACCTGTCACCGAAAAGATCAGGTGTACTGTCCTTTTCCTTTGTCCGTTGCACTACAATGCGGTAACGGGAATCCTCCATGAACTGTGTTGACATGACCGAGGCCACTTCCGTTTCCTGCAAGCCTATGTCAAACGAATCTTAATTGTTCACCGCCAACACTCCGAATGGTCTTGTGCACGAGGCTCGGTATTTTATAAGTTTTTTGCTTGGTGTGTCTACGTTTATGGCGACCGTAGCATACGCATATGCTTCTTTCGAAGCTTGCCGCAGAGTTAACAATAATAATTTAATGAACAAAAATTTTTGTCCATCTGATTGCCGTATTATTTTTGCCAAAGTTTGATTATTCTGATTTATTGCCGTATCTTTGCCATAGGCTATAATACTATCGGTTATGAGACAATCAGAAGAACGATATATCAGTTTGCTGACCGATTTCGGATTTAAGCGAATCTTCGGCACAGACCCCAATAAGGAGTTGCTTATCAACTTTCTCAACTCTCTTTTCAATGGAGAGGAGGTAATAAAGGACGTGAAGTATCTCAACAGTGAGAATGTGGGCGATGTATACACCGAACGTAAGGCCATATTCGACGTTTATTGCGAGAACGAGCAAGGCGAAAAGTTCATTGTGGAAATGCAGAATGCCTACCAGACTTTCTTCAAGGACAGGTCGCTGTTCTACTCAACCTTCCCTATCAGAGAGCAGGCTCCTAAAGGCTCCGACTGGAATTTCTGCCTTAAAAAGGTATATGTCGTTGCATTGCTCAATTTCAAAATGAGCGACGAAGCATTCGACAGTTCGGACACAATCCACACAATAGCCTTGATGGATACTAAGACCAACAAGGTGTTCAATGCCAAATTGATGTTCAAGTATGTTGAAGTCGGCAGATTTGACAAGACCGATGAGGAGCTTACATCATTATCCGACAAATGGATGTATGTGCTTAAGAACCTCTCACGCCTCGACAATCGCCCCGCGTCTTTACGTGAAAAGATATTCACAAAACTGTTTGACGCTGCTGCTATTGCCCGCTTCTCTCCTACAGAACTGCGTGAATACGAAGAAAGTCTTAAGACTTATAGAGACATAAAGAACTCGTTGGATACGGCAAAGGAGGAAGGACGTGCTGAAGGAAGAGAGGAAGGACGTGCTGAAGGAATAGCAATGGTGGCAAAAATGATGTTTGCAAAAGGCATGGACATTGATGTCATTGCATCAATGACCGGCTTGAGTACTGACGAAGTGGAAATTCTGTGCCGACAATAAAGTATACAAACGAATTAAAGCCCAAAGAACAACATTATCAATGTTAAAGCAACAGACCTGATAATGTTGTTCTTTTTGTTTGTTGTTACTTTCAATTTAAGCAATATGCCATATTTTCTTGCTGTTATCGTTTTTTTTTATCACTAAATTTGCCTTTCGAAAACCATAACTTTAGTACAAAATGATAACCAAGAACAAAACAATCACTCAACTGAAGCGTTTATTTCTCTCGCTTCTGTTGCCCGCAGCAATTACTACAGCCATTCCTTCGCAGGCACAGACTGACACAGACAAGCTGCCACACCAACTGCGTGTGGCTTCCTACAACATACAGCATGGTGTGGGTATGGACCAGAAACTCGACTACAAGCGCATAGCCGACGTACTGGAAACCATAAATCCCGACGTGGTTGCCATACAGGAGGTTGACAGCATGACCCGTCGCACCGGCAATACCTACTCACTTGGCGAGATAGCCGACCACATGCGCTACTATGCTTCGTATGCTCCTTCCATCAGTTTCGACGGTGGCAAGTACGGCATCGGCATACTCTCGCGCAAGCGTTCCATAAGAACCGAACAGCACGCGCTGCCCGGACGTGAGGAGGCACGTACTCTGCTCGTGGCTGAATTTGATGACTATGTATTTGCAGCAACCCACCTCTCGCTGACCGAAGCCGACCTTATGGCTTCAATAAGCATAATTGAGAACGTTGCAAAGAAATACAGCAAGCCGTTCATCATAGCCGGCGACTTTAACGCCCTGCCCGATTCGCCATTCATAAAGCAACTTGAGAAGAACTTCTATATATGCAACAACAAGGGCAAATCGTGGCCTGCCGACAATCCACGTGAATGTCTCGACTACATTGCCGTGTACAAAAGCTATGGCGATGTGCGCCGTCCGGGACCTGCCGAGAAAGGTTGGGAGCAGTACAGGCCGTACGTTGGCGAACCTGCCGTGATGCTTCACTCCGAAGTAGTGAACACTCTCGCCTCCGACCATCGCCCCATCTTTGCCGACATAGTGTTGCCTACACCCGTCGACAAGCTGCTTACCACACAGCCTTATCTACAACTTGCCACCCCGACTTCAATGAACGTGATGTTCCAAACCAACAGCGTGTGCCACTGCTGGATAGAAT
>DYCT01000194.1 GCA_019417975.1 Bacteroides sp. | reverse complement strand
GGGGTGTTGCCGCACCCTCCATTTTATTACTCAAGTGCCTTCATCGCATCAGCCGGAAGGATTTATTTTCATGTCTTCAATGTTTTTAAGGTTCAACACATTTACTCATTCTCAAAAATCAATATAAAATATATTTTTCATCTTCATACCTATACTGCATTCTATTGGTAGAAGCTATTGTTTGAAGTACTTCGTCAATGGTGTTTCCTATTATTTTAAAACTACCATAGAATCGTTTGTTCCGCAAAGAATCAGCCACTTGTATTTTCACATCATAGCTACGCATCAATTTCTTCGCAATATCTTCCAACAATTCTTCATCAAAAAACAATTCATTCCTAGACCAGGCATTTGAATATTCTACATGGGTCTTCGATTTCTTTATTATACCAGTTCGTTTATTCAAAACCATTTTTTCTCGAGGAGCCAGATACAAAGCGGGCATCTTTTTCAGTTCATTTTGCAAAGCGACCTTTCCTTCCATCAGATTTACAGTAACCTCCTCGTCTTCTGGATAATTTTTAAAATTAAACTTCGTTCCAAGCACCTTCAAATTAAGTTCCCTTGTTTCAACAACAAAAGGAATCTTCTCATTTTTAGTAACTTCAAAATACCCTTCTCCTTCCAAAGACAAGTTTCTATCATCTACACCAAATCCCTGCGAATAAACAATCTTAGAACCTGCATTCAACCATACCAATGTGCCGTCCGGCAAATATAATTTAGTACGTGCTCCTAATGGAGCCTCTACTACCATATCTGCAAAATTATGTTTGACAACCTCCTTTCCTTGCCAATAAGTAGCCAAAGGCAACAACAAAAGTAAAACTACAGCGGCTACGCGATATATCACTTTCCAAGAAAAACGTCGAAGTCTTTTATTCCTTCCAGCCTCAGCAACCCGTTGCTTAAATAAATCAAATGCTTCATTCTTATTAAAGAAGGTCTTATCGCTCAATACGCCTGAAGAGAACCAAATTTCCAACTGATCGCGTACATAAATACGATTAGTTTCTGACTCCATACTCCACCGCTTTAACTCAGAAAAGGATTTTTCATCCAATTCATTGGATAAATACGATGCTATCAGCTTATCTATATCGTTATATTTTTCTTCTGTATACATAATTACAAGTACGTTTATAAGTAAGACAAAATAGAAAAGAAAGAGGGTAGTCTAAAATGTATTTTTTTCAATTTTCCCAAAACATATACAATATCAGCAGTTTCAGATAGTCTCCCATATGTAATTGAATGGATGCTAAAGCATTTTTAATATGATACTTAACTGTATTCACCGATATTTTCAGTTCATCTGCTATTTCTTCATATTTTTTTTGTTCAAAACGGCTTTTCTTAAAAACCGCACGGCATTCTTTTGGAAGTTCCTCAATACATTTCAATAATTCTTCTTCCAACTCTTGCTCAAGTAAAGTACCTAAAGGATGATTATCCTCCACAAAAACACTATCTAAAAATTCCATATTTTCTGGAAGCATAAAAGAAGAGAAATGAAGTTCTTTGCGATGCCTTTGTGAATTCAATTCATTCAGGCAGCGATTACGCACTGCACGCATCAAATAGGCACGTAAGGAAAAGGTTATTTCAATGTCAGTACGATGCTCCCACAAATAGAAGATAGTATCATCCACTATTTCTTCTGCTAAAGCAACGTCATCCAACAGTTGATATGCAAAACGACAAAGAAGAATGTAATGGCAATCGTATATATATCTAAATGCCTGTTCATCTCCTAATCTCAGTTTTTCAATAATATATTTTTCCATAGTAATTAAAGTGACAAAGGGTAAATTCTTAATTATTAATACTTTCTATCAAGAAAACCATATTGTTCGCTCTATATTGGTTGATTATAAGATTAAAGCAAAAGTAATATTTTATAATAACACAGACCATCGATTACAGAAAAAGATTAATCTATTCCAAATAAGGTTTATCAGACTTATAAACAAAAAACTCCATGGATGAAGCCCGAATCCTTATCAAAGCCCCAGATTTACCTTCAGATAAAATCAAATGTATATACAAAAATCATCTGCATTAGTTTTATAAAACAATCATCTATGTATTTTTCCAGTATATGCATAAGACAAAATAAAGAGAATAGAGGGTAGTCCCAAAATGCACTTTTTTATTTCTAAGATTATTGCCTTCCAGAACAAATAAAGCTCATCTTTCAAAGAAAAATGCACAATACATACATAAAACAAAGAAAAAAGTCTCTTTTTTGCATATTCTTTCCGAAATAATCCCTAATTTTGCGCCACTCTTAGAATAATTATACAGAAAATGAAGAAAAAAGCCAATCGGTTAGACGCCATCAAGATGATTATCTCAAGCAAAGACGTCAGTTCTCAGGAAGAACTGTTGCAAGCTTTGAGCAAGGAAGGCTTTGAACTGACACAAGCCACCTTGTCACGCGACTTGAAACAGCTGAAAGTAGCGAAAGCAGCGAACATGAACGGTAAATACGTATATGTGCTGCCCAACAACATCATGTATAAACGTTCGAACGACCAGAGTGCAAGTGAGATGTTGATGACAAGCGGATTCGTTTCACTTCAATTTTCGGGCAATATTGCCGTCATCCGTACCCGGCCCGGATATGCCAGCAGCATGGCCTACGACATCGACAACCGGGAGTGTCCCGCCATTCTGGGTACCATTGCCGGAGATGACACCATCATGCTGGTGGTGCACGAAGCGGCGTCACATGACGAGGTACGCAGCTTCCTATCGCAAATCATCCCGAACATTAAATGATAGATAACAACAAAAAAACAAGAAATTAAATAAGAAATGGATTCGAAACAAATTGATGTGATGGTGGCTGACGCCTCACATGAAGTTTACGTGGACAAGATTTTGGATACCATCCGGGAAGCTGCCAAGGTACGCGGAACGGGCATCGCAGAACGCACACACGAATACGTAGCTACTAAGATGAAAGAAGGAAAGGCCATCATAGCCTTGTGTGGAGACGATTTTGCCGGTTTCACCTACATAGAGAGCTGGGGCAACAAGCAATATGTAGCAACCTCCGGTCTGATAGTACACCCCAAATACCGGGGACTGGGACTGGCAAAACGTATCAAGACCGCCTCTTTCCGCCTGGCACGCCTACGTTGGCCCAATGCCAAAGTTTTCAGTCTCACCAGTGGAGCTGCCGTCATGAAAATGAATACCGAGCTAGGATATGTGCCCGTCACCTTCAACGAACTAACCGATGACGAATCCTTCTGGAAAGGTTGCGAAGGCTGTATCAACCATGATATATTGGTAGCCAAGAACCGTAAATTCTGCATCTGCACAGCAATGCTTTACGACCCGAAGCTGCACGAAGAAGATAAAATATAAAAATATAAGGATATGGAAAAGAAGAAAAAAGTGGTAGTCGCATTCAGCGGCGGTTTGGATACCTCATTCACGGTCATGTATCTTGCCAAAGAAAAAGGATACGAAGTATATGCAGCTTGTGCCAATACTGGCGGTTTCAGCCCCGAACAGTTGAAGACTAACGAGGAGAATGCCTACAAGCTGGGTGCCAAAGAATACGTCACCATTGACGTGACGCAAGAGTACTACGAAAAAAGCCTAAGATACATGGTATTCGGAAACGTACTGCGTAACGGTACCTACCCCATCTCCGTAAGTTCCGAACGTATCTTCCAGGCACTGGCCATTGCACGCTATGCCAACGAAATCGGCGCCGATGCCATCGCTCATGGTTCTACGGGTGCGGGTAACGACCAGATTCGTTTCGACATGACTTTCCTCGTCATGGCTCCGGGCGTGGAAATCATTACGCTGACACGCGACATGGCACTGAGCCGTCAGGAAGAGATTGACTACCTGAACCAACACGGTTTTGCCGCCGACTTCACCAAACTGAAATACTCCTATAACGTGGGTCTGTGGGGCACCTCCATCTGTGGTGGTGAGATTCTGGATTCTGCACAAGGATTGCCCGAAAGCGCCTACCTGAAACACTGCACCAAAGAGGGCAGCGAACAGTTGCGCCTCACTTTTGAGAAGGGGGAACTAAAAGCCGTGAACGACGAGACATTCGACGATCCCATCAAAGCCATCCAGAAAGTGGAAGAGATCGGTGCAGCATACGGCATCGGCCGCGACATGCACGTAGGCGACACGATTATCGGTATCAAAGGCCGTGTAGGCTTCGAAGCTGCCGCACCCATGCTGATTATCGGCGCACACAAGTTCCTGGAGAAATATACCTTGAGCAAATGGCAGCAATACTGGAAGGACCAGGTAGCCAACTGGTACGGCATGTTCCTGCACGAAAGCCAATATCTGGAACCGGTAATGCGCGACATCGAAG
>DYCT01000193.1 GCA_019417975.1 Bacteroides sp. | reverse complement strand
TTTTGTTATTTTACTGGCTTGATGCAGAGTGAGGCCTGTAACCGAAGATAGGGGAAAGGAGGGTGGAAATGCGTTGGGTGATATAGGCAAAAAAGAAGGTGAGCCTTTACGGACCCACCTTCTACGTACATTAATTATTCGATTAGCTGTTAGTTTTCTTCTTTTGCAGTCATGTCTCCTTCGATATAAAGACGAGTCATTTCTGTTTTTGCATTGCTACGGATGGTAATGGATTTTTTGAAATGACCGGGGTGCTTGCCTGCACCGTTATAAGTGACATTGATTTCACCGCTTTCGCCCGGTTTAATCGGTTCTTTGGTATATGAAGGAACCGTACAGCCACAAGAAGCTACGGCTTGGTGGATTACCAATAAGTCGTTGCCAGTATTGGTGAATTTAAATGAGCAAGATACGGTAGGCTCATTCTCTGAAAATTCGCCAAAGTTGTGTGTTGTCTTCTCAAATTTGATGTCAGCTTGTTTTTGCGCTGAAGCATACGTAAGTCCCAATGTAAGCATTAAGACTATAAATAAAACTTTTTTCATCTTTTCTATCCATTTTTGGTTGACATGCAAAGATAGGAAATTTATTGAACATGGTTTGCAATATGCCGAAAAAAAGAGCTTTTAAAGGTGGATTTCAGTTTATTTGCATAACTTTGAACCTTTAAAACATAATATGCAACTAAAAAAGAAGGAGAAACAATGAATAACTGTATGAAGTGGACTGCCGGGCTGTTTTTGTTGGCTTTGATAGGTTGCCAACAACCGGAACAAACCTTGTCCGGGCTGAAACGAACCGATTTTCAAACAGATGTGAATGGGCAATTGACAGACTTGTATGTGCTGAAAAATGAGCGAGGTATGGAAGTGTGTGTGACTAACTACGGAGGGAGAGTGGTCTCTGTAATGGTACCCAACCGTGACGGCAAGTTTGAAGATGTGGTCTGTGCTTTCCCAACCATTCGTGATTATTTAGAAAAGCGGCAGAATTTTGGTGCTACCATCGGACGCTATATCGGAAGAATACGTGATGCTCGCTTTGTGTTGGACGATGTGGAGTATAAACTGATGGCTAATAAGGATACTCATTGTGCACATGGAGGTGAGCCAGGTTTCGCTTCTCGTATCTGGCAGGCCGAACAGTTGAGCCCACAGGCTTTGCGTTTGAAATACCTTTCACCAGATGGAGAAAATGGATTCCCCGGTAATTTGGGTATGACGCTTACCTATACGGTGACGGATGAGAACGAATTGGATATTTGCTATGAAGCTGAAACGGATAAGCCTACGGTGCTTAATCCGTCGCACCACTCATTCTTTAATATATCCGGTGATATGAATTCTACGGTAGAAGACCAGGTATTGTATATCAATGCAGATGTGTTTACGCCTTATGATAGCATCCGTTGTGTGACCGGTGAGCTTCGCTCGGTAGAAAATTCTCCGATGGACTTTCGGAAGCCAACCGTGATAGGTGCTCGTATAGATGCTGATTACGAACAGCTGAAGCTGACGGGCGGGTACGACCATACTTGGATGCTTAACACAAATGGAGATGATACCCAACTGGCAGCACGAGTATCCGATGCTAAAAGTGGACGAACACTGGAAGTTTATACCACGGAACCCGGACTGCAAGTTTATACAGCCAACGGTCTAAAGGGCAAGATGGTTGGGAAAAAAGGCATCGCTTATCCGTATCGGTCTGCGATTTGTTTGGAAACAATGCATCCGCAAGATGCACCCAACATCCCACAATTTCCTTCTACTGCTTTATATCCGGGACAAATATTCCGCAGCCATACGGTCTATCGTTTTGGCATTATGGAATAAGCTTGGGTAAGAAAATAAGGCAGCCGATAATCGCTGCGGTAACAGCACAGATGAGTACTGCTCCCGCAGCGATGTCTTTTACATCTCCTGCTATGGGGTGAAATTCGGGCGAAACAAGATTGACCAGTCTTTCGATGGCTGTATTGAATGCTTCGGCGGCAAACACCAATCCGATGCAAAAGATTGCAAGCATCCATTCACATAAAGAGATGTGGAGCACGAATCCCAGCGTGATGACACAGATTGTGGCACCTGTATGAATCCAGGCGTTATGCTCTTTGGTGATGAAGCTTTTTAATCCTTTTGCAGCATATACAAAACTTTTTCCTCTTTTTTTCCAACTGAATCTTTCCATAGCAACTCTTATTTAGTTACGGGTAATTTGTTTGACACCTCTTATCGCTTTCAGCTTTTTGATAAGAGCTTCCAGTTTGGAGGTACTGCTAATCATAATGGTCAGCGTACCGGAAAACAAACCGTCGTCCGAATCGATGCCGATAGAACGAAGCTGAATGCCTTCTTCCTTATTAATAATAGACGTAATGTTGGTTACGATGCCGATGTCGTCATGTCCTACGATACGTAGGGTGATGGCATATTGCGAGCCGGCTGATTTGCCTGCCCAGCGAGCTTTGACAATGCGGTAGCCAAACCGTTCTATCATCTGTGGAGCATTAGGACAAGTGGTGCGGTGCACCTTGATACCTCCGTTTACCGTAACAAAACCGAAAACTTCGTCGCCATAAATAGGATTACAACATCTGGCAAGGTTGTATTCCAAGCCTTTCAAGTTACTGCCTATTACCAATACATCTTCTTTATGTATCTTTTCCGGAAGAGGACTGGTTGTCATGCTATAGTTCTCTGCACTTCGGTTGACCGACTCTTCTTTGACGTCGGTATCTTTTCGTTGCAGCTCAATGTAGTTTTCCAGGACTTCGTTGATGTCGAGCGCTTCGTCGGCTATCTTCTGGTAGAAATCAGTTACCGTTTTGTATCCTTGTTTTTTGATGAGGCGCATCATGATGCCTTCGTCATATTCTAATTTCCGGTTTTTGAATTTACGTTCCAACATTTCTTTGGCAAAAGCCGATTGCTTGGCAGCAATCTCTTTCAACGCTTGCTTGATGCGGGTTTTGGCTTTCGAAGTGGTGACGATATTCAACCAGTCTTGTTTCGGTGTTTGTGAATTGGACGTTGTGATTTCCACTTGGTCGCCACTATTCAGAATTTGTCGTAACTGCGCATTTCTGCCGTTTACCTTTCCACCGATACATTTGCATCCCAATTGAGAATGGATGTGAAAGGCAAAGTCGAGTACAGTTGCTCCTTTAGGAAGTTTGAACAAGTCTCCTTTAGGGGTGAATACGAATACCTCGTCATCATATAAATCCATTTTAAACTGGTCCATCAGTTGCATGCAATCGTTATCTGAGTGTTCCAACGCTTCGCGTACAGAGGTGAGCCACTCGTCCAGACCGCTTTCTCCTTTGATACCTTTATATCTCCAGTGTGCAGCCAGACCGCGTTCGGCAATCTCGTCCATGCGTTGGGTACGTATCTGTACTTCCACCCATTTCCCTTCTGGCCCCATGACTGTGATGTGCAATGATTCGTAACCATTGCTTTTCGGGATGGACAGCCAGTCGCGCATACGTTTAGGGTTAGGCTGATACATATCAGTAATGATGGAATATACCTGCCAGCATTCTTGCTTTTCCTTTTCGTACGGAGAATCAAGAATGATGCGGATTGCGAATAAGTCGTAGATGCCCTCGAAAGGAGTCTTTTGTTTCAACATCTTATTCCAAATGGAATGGATGGACTTGGTTCTTCCTTTGATTGAAAAAGTGAGGCCGACAGCTTCAAGTTTTTCTTTTATCGGTTGGATAAAAGTGGCGATGTATTTGTCGCGCGAAGCCTTGGTCTCGTTGAGCTTCTCTTTTATTTCGTAATATACCTCTCTGTGCGTATATTTAAGAGATAAGTCTTCCAATTCCGATTTTAACTTGTACAATCCAAGCTTGTGAGCCAAAGGCGCATAAAGGTATGCAGCTTCGTTGGCTACCAATATCCGGTCGGCTTCATTGGGAGAATCCTTAATTTGTCGCATGATGTTTACACGGTCGGCAATCATGATGAGAATTACACGCATGTCTTCTGCAAACGAAAGCAGTAGGTTTCGGAAGTTCTCTGACTCTACAGTGGGGCTTTTCGAATAAAGCTCATTGGTCTTGACCAGTCCGCGTATGATGCCGGCAACATCGTCTCCAAATTCTTTGTTGACCTCGTCCAATGAGCAGAATCCTGTCTTTACCGGTTCGTGTAGCAGGATACTGAGGATGGAGGCACGCTTCATGCCAATCTCTTCCGATAGGATGATGGCGGTTTGCATGTAGCGTATTATCGGATTCATGTCGAAGTTATTGCGATGCAACATGTTGTTTTGAATAGCTTCGCTTAATAAGTGCTTTACCTTTTTCTTGTCGGCTGTGCTGATACTGTCTCCAGCTGATTGCAACAGCCGTCTGTATAAGGG
>DYCT01000192.1 GCA_019417975.1 Bacteroides sp. | reverse complement strand
TTTTATTTACTGCCAGAGCCGCTTAGGCTTGGCGAATTTTTAACGAACTATTGTAATATATATAACTAATCTAATAAAATGAATGCAATGAAACCAACTTTATTTGTACTGGCAGCAGGTATGGGTAGCCGTTATGGCAGTCTGAAACAATTGGATGGACTAGGCCCGAGTGGAGAAACCATTATGGACTATTCTATTTTCGATGCTATCCGTGCTGGATTTGGTAAAGTCGTATTTGTAATCCGTCGTGATTTCGAAAACGATTTTCGTCGTGTTATTTTGTCTAAATATGAAAATCATATTCCTGTGGAATTGGTGTACCAGGATTTGGACAACCTTCCTAAAGGATTTACTTGTCCTGAAGGTCGTACAAAACCTTGGGGTACAAACCACGCTGTGTTGATGGCAAAAAATGTTATCAAAGAACCGTTTGCTGTAATCAATGCTGATGATTTTTATGGACGAGACAGCTTCGCTGTTTTGGCTAAGGAGTTGATGAAGATGGAAGGCAAGCAGAATGAATATTGCATGGTAGGTTTCCGTGTGGGTAATACTATCTCTGAGAGCGGTACTGTGGCTCGTGGCGTTTGCGAAGTGAACGAGGAAGGTTATCTGACTACTGTAGTAGAACGTACAGAGATTATGCGTGTTGACGGTAAGGTATCTTACAAAGACAACGATGCATGGGTAGCTATCCCAGACAACACACCGGTGTCAATGAACTTGTGGGGCTTTACTCCCGATTACTTTAAGCATTCGGAAGATTATTTTGTAGAATTCTTGAAAGCTAACGAAGGCAACTTGAAAGCAGAATATTTCATTCCATTGTTGGTAAATAAGTTGATTAACGAGAAAACTTCTAAGGTGAAGGTGCTCGATACTACTTCAAAATGGTTTGGTGTGACATACGCAGCCGACCGTCAAGGTGTAGTTGATAAATTAAACGCTTTGGTTGAAGCTGGTGAATATCCGTCAAAACTATTCTAAAAATAGTCTTTTCTTAAGGAAATTCTAAGGAGGCGCCCTTTTGAAGGGGTTGCCTCCTTTTTTTGTTCGAACAACTTGTAATATAAGATAAACTGTTATCTTTGTTGAATAGAATCTCTTTGTTCGATTTAAATAAAAAAGACTATGAAAAACATTATTGTCTGTCATTTCATTGATTCTTTTCGCTTCGTGTGTGTGGAAGGTAATTTCAGGCGCTGACTATTGAATAGTTTACATAAAAAAATTGTAGTATGTGATTCGAAAGCTGGAAACCATTACTTGGTGTTTGGACAATACGATGGAAGAAACATGGTATGTTTGAAATTATAAAATAAAAGATAAATGAAAAAGACGAGTAAAATTTTAGGTGAGCTCTTGATAGCTTTGGTTTTGTGTTGTGCTCCGGCATGGATGTCGGCACAATCCGTTTCTCCCTCTACTCATTGGCATTGGGACAAAGGAACGTTGGTAGTAGAAACTCCCGAGCGTCCGGCCGGACAGCAGCATGTGTTGGGATTGACCGCTCCCAAGATGGAAGTGGTACGTGTAGGTTTTGTTGGTTTGGGTATGCGTGGCCCTGGTGCAGTGGAGCGTTTTACATTTATCCCCGGAACTCATGTTGTAGCCTTGTGCGACTATGAAGTAAAACGAGCAGAGGCTTGTCAGGAATATCTGCGTAAAGCATCTTTGCCCAAAGCTGCGATTTATTCAGGAGCCGAAGGATATAAGAAACTTTGTGAACGCAAAGATATTGACTTGGTTTATATTGCAGCCGATTGGGACCATCATTTTCCCATAGCGCGCTATGCGATGGAGCATGGTAAGCATGTAGCGATTGAAGTGCCCTCTGCCATGAATTTGGAGCAGTGCTGGGCATTGATTAACTTGGCCGAACAGAAACGTCTGCATTGTTTCATTCTGGAAAATTGTTGTTACGACTGGTTCGAGATGAATACACTGAACATGGCCCAGCAGGGTGTGTTTGGTGAAGTGCTTCGTGGGCAAGGTGCTTATATTCATAATTTGGATGAGTTTTGGGATTATTACTGGAAAAATGGTGAAGAAGATGTCTTGGGCTGGCGCTTGCGTTATAACCGCGAGAACAGAGGTGACGTATACCCCACCCACGGATTAGGTCCGGTAGCTCAAGCATTGGACATTCATCGTGGCGACCGTATGCAGACTTTGGTCGCTATGGATACCAAACCGGCACATGGACCGGCATTGGTAGAGAAGCTGACAGGAAAACCGTGTACCGATTTTCGCAATGGCGACCATACCACTACCCTTATTCGTACAGTACAAGGTAAAGTAATTGAAATCCAGCATGATGTAATGAATCCGCAACCTTACAATCGTTTGTACCAGCTTATAGGTACAAAAGGATTTGCCAATAAATATCCTATAGAAGGTTATGCTTTGGATGCCAATCAGATGAAAAAATCGGGTGTACAGCCACAGGTAGACAATCTAAGTACTCATTCGTTTTTGCCCGCTGCAGAGATGGAAGCATTGGTTGCTAAATATGAACATCCTATTTTGAAAAAGTATGGGGATTTGGCTAAGAAGGTAGGCGGACATGGTGGTATGGACTTTGTCATGGACTGCCGATTGGTTTACTGTTTGCAAAACGGACTTCCTTTGGATATGGATGTTTATGATTTGGCAGAATGGTGCTCCTTGGCCGAATTGGGTGCATTGTCGATGGACAATGGATATGCTGCCGTAGCTATCCCCGATTTTACTCGTGGTCATTGGAACGACAATAAAGGATATCGTCATGCTTTTGCCGATTCGGATGCTGAAGAGCAAGCTGCTAAAGCAGCATCGCAAGCAACTGAAAAGTTGAAGAAACGTGGCAAAAAAGAGTGGGGACTTTAAGCCGTAAAATTGAGCTTGCTATAGCTCTCTTAAAAAGTAACCATAGGGTCATCTCAAAAGTATCTTAAGATACTTTGCCATTTATCTTAAGATACTTTGCCATTTATCTTAGGATACTTCGCGATTTATCTTAAGATACTTTTTTGCCCCTCTGTAGATACCTGTAGAGGGGATTCTTTTATTGTCTTTTCAAACTATTGTTCGACTTCAAATCCTAATGCTTTGATGGCTTCAATAATCGCATTTTTATCGGCTTGTCCATAGATAGTGGTTTGTCCGCTAACCAAATCAATATCTATTCGTTCGACGCCATTTATTTGCAGAATTGCTTTTTCCACGTTGCTTTTGCAATGGTTGCACGACATCCCTTTCACATATAGTGTCCAAACATGTGGGTTGTCGGTGTGACATTCATGCTCTGTGTGGCAGCAACAAGGAGTCGGACGGGTATATTTCCGAATAAATGCATGAATCAGAAGCAGGGTAAGCAAGGCAGTACATAAGAGGTTGAACCAACTCATGCTTTCTTCATGACAACATTGGATTTGTGCTAATGGAGTGATGAACCATTCGCGTGGTAGCAGGTAGTCGATACACAGTCCGAAGAAGATGGCACCGCTGACAATAGAAAACAAATATAACAGCAATGTCTTTTTACCCATCACTTTGCCGATAACCAGCATCGAAGCCGTATTGACAGCCGGGCCAGCCATGAGCAGAACAAGGGCTGTACCGGGCGAGAGACCTTTCATCATCAGTGCTACGGCTATGGGAATGGAACCGGTGGCGCAGAGATACATAGGGATGGCACAGACTAGTACGAGCAACATGCTCAAGAGGGGTTTATCGGTAAAAATAGAGAAAAATGAGTCGGGTACAAAGACGGTAATCAGTCCTGCTACCAACAATCCTATCACTAACCATTTACCAATGTCTTGCATCATTTCTACGAAAGCATATTGCAGAGCCGATTTTAGTTTCTGTCCGATGGTTGTTGTGGTATCGCATGTGCGAGTTTGTTTTTGAGGGGAATCTTGTACGGGTGTATTGTCTTGACAAAATCGGTTTACAAGAGTTCCACCCAATAATGAAGTGACGAGTGCCACAAACGGACGAAGCAAGGCAAAAGGAAGCCCCATAAGCGAATAGGTGGCAATGATGGAGTCGACACCGGTTTGTGGAGTGGAAATGAGAAAAGCCACGGTAGCTCCTTTGGAGGCTCCTTCTTTGCGGAGCGACATGGCGGTGGGGATAACACCGCAGGAGCAGAGAGGCAACGGGATGCCTAATAAGGTAGCATTGAGTACCGAGCGGAATGAACGGCCACCCATATAACGGCGATAAAGAGTGTCGGGCACAAAGGCATGCATAATGCCGGCCAAAAAGAATCCAAGTAGTAGGTAAGGAGCCATACTGCTTATCAGTTCAACTATTTCTTTCATAAGCTTTTCTTTTTGACCTTAATTCCGCAACACTATAATTTAACTTTATTTATAAGTTCCTGAGCAACA
>DYCT01000191.1 GCA_019417975.1 Bacteroides sp. | reverse complement strand
AGTATCTTAAGATACTTTGCGGTTTATCTTAAGATACTTTTTTCAGAGAGCTTAAGACTCCTTGGAAATATACAAAAAAGAAGTATAAATTATCCTTTCGCCAGCCGATACCAACACCCGATACCAACCACAGGGCAAACGGTCATCCAAAAGCATATCTTGCTCATAAGGCATACCCATCATGCTTCGTCCGCACAAATCTGTCACGGTCACAAAATCCGCCTGCCACCAAGGAGGCAAATGCAACATTTGCCCATCACTGCGGAGCCAACGACCTACTCCCTCGTCACTCATTTGCAAAGCCTCGCTTTCGCTCCCATAACGGTCCACCGCCGTCACTGCATAATAGCGTTTTCGACAATCCGGATATAAATACATATGACGATAGCCATCTCCCGCCACCCGGGTAGCCAACAAATTGGAAGCATCATCTACATTGACTGGATAATCATTAGATGCATATATATAATAATGTATAGAATCGGCCTCCGAATTCCACCGAAGCGTACATGCAGTTCCATCATCTTCCACTTCCAAACCGGTTGGCGCTGACGGTCGATACATATCACGTCCCGATATCAACGCAGGAAGTGCTGGATAGTTATAATAATCTTGATACAACACAGTCCACAGTCGCTTGGTATTCCCCGTCACAAACCGAGCACGATAATAAGCTTGCCCTGCCAATCCATGTCTACGAATGAAACAAATTTCCCGCTCCACATCACCCAGTTTCCAATTCTTTTCAGATGGGTGCAAGAAATAGACTCCCAGCCCCGGTACTATCGGCCTGCCACAAGCATTCTCTTGCCAATCCAATGCAAAAGGGTAGAACTGATTGTCCTTGAAATACATCATCGGAAACAACATATCCTGAATGCCTTCTTTCAACCAACCTTGCGCATCCTGATATACGGCATGAAACCCATTCCACCCAAACGAAGAGTAGCGAGAAGTGTCACGAAACTTCCCAACGGGAGCACTACTCACCTTTACCCACGGTTTACGTTTTTTGACCGCATGATAAATCTGTCTCACTATCGATGTCACATTTGCACGACGCCAATCGGACAATGATTGTCCCTTACCATACCGACGAAAGGCATCACGGTCGGGAAAGGTAGCCGGCCGGTCCGGATAACGGATATAATCCAAATGAATACCATCAACATCATACCGCCTCACAATTTCATCAACCAAAGAGCTTAAATAATTGGCTGTTCCCGGCTCACCCGGATTCAAGAACCATTCTCCTTTATAATTAAGACATAGATTAGGATGCTTACGTACCACCGAAGCCTTCCCCAGCGAGCGGACATGCTTATTACTGCCTAAAGGAATAGCTACCACCCACGCATGAAGTTCCATACCGCGTTTATGACATTCCTCAATCGCGAAAGCTAATGGGTCATACCCCGGAGAGCGTCCGTTCTGTCCTGAAAAAACTTCATTATAAGGTTCGATGGATGAAGGATAGGCTACATCGCCTCGCAAACGCGTTTGAAATATAACCGTATTGAAATGTGCTTCACTCAATTTGTCAAGCATATCGCAAAGTTCTTTCTGCTGCCTACGAATACCAGCCTTGCCGATTGCCGTCTTCCGAGGCCAATCCAGTCCATAAGCAGTCGCCAGCCAAACAGCCCGCACTTCCCGCTTAGGTTGCGCCACAGTCACATTGTTGCCCAACAAGCCAAACAGAAAAAACAGAATCAATAAATACCGCATAAAACTATCAAATTGACGCACGCAAAGGTAGTTGTTTTCATGAATTATTCGGTATCTTTTTAGGCATTTACAAAAGAAGTTTTACCTTTGCAAGACAAAGAAACCAATAACGCATCACTAAAATGATTACTTTCACCATTGCCCTACTATGCCTCATCATGGGTTATTTCATCTACGGACGTTATGTAGAACGGGTCTTCGAACCGAATGCCAACCGCCCGACTCCTGCTATAGCCCAAGCCGACGGAGTAGACTTCATTGCCATGCCAACTTGGAAAATATTCATGATACAATTCCTTAACATTGCCGGGTTAGGGCCTATCTTTGGAGCCATCATGGGTGCAAAATTTGGCACAGCCTCTTATCTTTGGATTGTACTCGGAAGTATCTTTGCCGGCGCCACTCACGACTACCTGTCCGGAATGCTCTCCATGCGCAACAACGGTGCAAGTCTCCCAGAACTGATAGGAAAATATTTAGGCGTCACGACCAAACAGATTATGCGCGGATTTACAGTACTGCTCATGATATTGGTAGGAGCTGTATTTGTCTCCGGTCCGGCCGAACTATTGGCAAAGCTCACACCCGACAACCTGACTCTTACGTTTTGGGCAACGGTAATATTCTTATACTATATATTAGCAACCTTACTCCCTATCGACAAGATTATCGGAAAAGTTTATCCGCTGTTTGCCATTGCCTTGCTCTTCATGGCTGTAGGCATCTTGGTCATGCTTTATTGGAATCATCCCGACTTGCCGGAAATCACAAGTTTGGAAAGTCTTAAGAATACACAGCCCAACGGAATCCCTATCTTCCCGATGATGTTTGTGTCCATCGCTTGCGGAGCTATCTCCGGTTTCCACGCCACTCAATCACCGCTCATGGCTCGCTGTCTTACCAACGAAAAATACGGCAGACCGGTCTTTTACGGCGCTATGATAACCGAAGGAATCGTTGCACTTATCTGGGCAGCAGCCGCAACTTACTTCTTCCACAACAATGGCATGGGTGAAAACAATGCCGCTGTCATCGTAGATAACATCACCAAAGAATGGTTGGGAGCTATCGGAGGATTCTTAGCTATCTTGGGTGTAATCGCAGCCCCTATCACATCGGGCGATACAGCATTCCGCTCTGCCCGACTCATCATGGCCGATTTTCTTCACCTTGACCAAAAGCCCATAGGCAAACGATTACTTATTTCATTACCTCTATTTGCCATTGGTTTCTTAATCTTACAAATGGACTTTTCTGTCTTATGGCGTTATTTTGCTTGGTGCAATCAAACGTTGGCAGTATTCACCTTATGGGGAACAACCATCTTTTTGGTTCAATCACGAAAAAACTATTTCATCACCTTGCTACCCGCATTGTTTATGACAGCGGTATGCGCCACTTACATTTGCATAGCCCCAGAAGGGTTCTCACTCCAACCCATGCTCTCGTACAGTATTGGAGGAGGATGCACCCTCATCAGCTTAATATGGTTTATCACTTGGTTAAAAAAACAATCTACGCATTATGAGAAAATATAAAAAATCCTTGTGGCTCACCACACTGCTTTTTATTTATGTGACAGCTATGGCCATCTACTTCCTGCCTCGCAACACCCAAACCAGCGATTTGGAAAAATATCTGACGGTAGGAGGAGCCTACATCATCATCTTCTTGTTATGGTTTGTACTCAGACGCAAAGAGCGTTTAATCTCTGAACGTGAGCAAAATTTAACAAACAAAGAGCAGAGCAATAAACAAAACTAACTTAACATATTATCAACCATGAAAAAAGGACTGATTCTTACATTCCTAATAAGCCTCGTTACGCTGACAGCAAATGCACAATTTGAAAAAGACAAATGGTTTATCAACTCATCAATTACCGGTTTAGGGCTATCCTATAGTGGAACTGAAAAAGCACGATTCGGATTTGATGCTGAAGCCGGTTCGTTTATGGCAGATAATATAGCCCTGCTTATCAACATCGGAGGCGACTATGGTAAACGCATTACAAACAACACCCATGTCGGTGTAGGAGGACGTTACTATTTCGACCGGGTAGGCATCTTTTTAGGATTAGGATTAAAATACAAACGATTTGGCGAAGAAGCATATCACAGAAACGATTTAGGATCAACCCTTGAAGTAGGTTATGCTTTCTTTTTAAGTCGCACAGTCACTCTTGAATCTGCTGTCTATTACGACCAAAGCTTCTTACATCACACAGATTTCAGCAAAGTGGGGCTGAAAGTAGGATTCGGGTTCTACTTCTAAGCCGACTTCCAATTAAAAAAAACAACAAAACAGACATGCTTACCTAAGCATATCTCAGGATACATCCTATCTTATTACTCTTCGTAGTGTATCCGACCACAACAGCTTGGCTTTTAAATATTCCTCTACTGAGCGTTTAAAAGCCAAGCTATTTTATTCCTCCCTCATCGTGCCAAACATACTGTTCTACCATCTTTTTAGGGCAATCTATGTATCACCACACATAGCTCCTCACAAGCAATAGACTTTATCAACCTATTTTTCTCCTTTAAATCACAAATTCATCCGACAAATTAGCTCATAAACCCTCCTCAACTCCCTCCAAAGTCCTAAACCTAAAATCCGCAACTATCATCCAATACACGATTAAGGGTAGATTTATGA
>DYCT01000190.1 GCA_019417975.1 Bacteroides sp. | reverse complement strand
CGAATAGTAATAGTTATACGATCATTTATGCTTCGGTAATGGTGGTTATCGTAGCATTCCTTTTGGCTTTTGTCAGCTCTTCTTTGCGCGAACAGCAAAGCAAGAACGTAGAGTTGGATACTAAGAAGCAAATCCTTTCTGCTTTGAACATCCGCGAAGCTGCTGATGCAGAAGCTGAATATAATAAGTATATCAAAGCTGATATGCTGGTAAACGAAGACGGAAGCCTGACTGAATATGAGGGTGCTTTCGTGACAGCTTATGAAAAAGACGCAAAAGAAAATAATCGTTATCATGTGTTTGTAGCCGAGGTAGACGGAGCAACTAAATATGTATTCCCTGTTTATGGTGCCGGACTTTGGGGCGCTATTTGGGGATATGTTGCATTGGATGCTGATAAGAACACTGTATATGGCGTTTACTTCTCTCATGCAAGTGAAACTCCGGGTTTGGGTGCTGAAATTGCATCTTCACATTTCCAGAATGAATTCTCTGGTAAGAAGACTATCGAAAACGGAGAAGTAGCATTGAGCGTTGTCAAGAATGGCAAGGTAGAAAATGCTGACTATCAAGTTGACGGTATCTCAGGTGGTACCATTACTTCAACAGGTGTAGACCAGATGTTGAAGAACTGCTTGGGCAATTATAAGAACTTTTTAAATCAAAATGAGGAGGAATAAGAAAATGGCAGAATTGTTTTCAAGTAAGAATAAAGAGGTTTTCTCTACTCCGCTGGGAATGAATAACCCGGTTACAGTACAGGTATTGGGTATCTGTTCTGCACTGGCTGTAACTGCCAAATTGGAACCGGCCATTGTGATGGGGCTTTCTGTAACTGTGATTACAGCTTTCTCTAACGTGGTGATTTCTCTGTTGCGCAAAACGATTCCTAACCGCATCCGTATCATCGTGCAGTTGGTAGTAGTTGCAGCTTTGGTTACTGTGGTTAGTGAAGTGTTGAAGGCATTTGCTTACGATGTAAGTGTTCAGCTTTCAGTATATGTAGGTTTGATTATTACCAACTGTATCCTGATGGGTCGTCTGGAGGCTTTTGCTATGCAGAATGGTCCTTGGGAATCGTTCCTTGATGGTATTGGTAACGGATTGGGCTATGCTAAGATTTTGGTTATCGTAGCTTTCTTCCGCGAACTGTTGGGTTCTGGTACATTGCTTGGCTTTAATGTACTGAACTATGAGCCTATCAAGGCAATGGGATATATAAACAACGGTCTGATGCTGATGCCTCCTATGGCATTGATTATCGTGGCTTGCATTATCTGGTTTCAGCGTGCACGACACAAAGAATTGCAGGAAAAGTAATTAAATAATAGTGAGACGTGAAACAGATGTTCATTGGAATGTTTGTGGAGCTTCTCAAAATTTGAAAATATATGGAACATTTCTTTAGCTTATTCGTCCGTTCAATCTTTGTGGACAATATGATATTTGCGTTCTTCCTGGGTATGTGCTCTTATTTGGCTGTATCCAAGAATGTAAAGACAGCTTTGGGACTGGGTGCTGCTGTTACCTTCGTATTGGTAGTGACACTCCCTGTCAACTATTTGTTACAGACTAAAGTGCTGGCTGATGGAGCCTTGGTAGAAGGTGTCGATCTCAGTTTCTTGAGTTTTATTCTCTTTATTGCCGTTATTGCCGGTATTGTGCAGTTGGTAGAAATGATTGTAGAGCGTTTTAGCCCATCTTTGTATGCTTCGCTTGGTATCTTTCTGCCGTTGATTGCTGTAAACTGTGCCATCATGGGTGCTTCTTTGTTTATGCAGCAGCGCATCAATTTGGGTCCTACCGACCCGAAATATATCGGTGATGTATGGGATGCCATTTCGTATGCATTGGGTTCAGGTATTGGTTGGTTGCTGGCTATTGTTGGTTTGGCTGCTATTCGTGAGAAGATGGCTTACTCGGATGTACCTGCTCCGTTGAAAGGTTTGGGTATTACCTTTATTACTGTAGGCTTGATGGCTATGGCATTCATGTGTTTCTCTGGTTTGAACATCTAATAAAGAAATAAAACAATGGATAATATGAATTTGATATTAGCAAGTATCGGAGTATTCCTCGTTGTAATTCTCCTGCTTGTTATCATCCTGCTGGTAGCCAAAAAGTTTTTGGTGCCTTCGGGTAAAGTGAAAGTGACCATCAATGGTGAGGAAACATTGGAAGTAGACTCAGGCTCTACACTGCTCAATACGTTGGCTGTAAATAATGTATATTTGCCTTCTGCTTGTGGTGGTAAAGGATCTTGTGGTCAGTGTAAATGTCAGGTTGTAGAAGGTGGGGGTGAAATTCTTCCTTCAGAAGTGAGCCACTTCAGCCGTAAACAACAGAAAGATCATTGGCGTTTGGGTTGTCAGGTAAAAGTGAAAGGTGATATCGCTATTAAAGTGCCCGAATCTGTTATGGGTGTTAAAGAATGGGAATGCGAAGTTATCTCTAACAAGAACGTGGCTACCTTTATCAAAGAGTTTATCGTGGCTTTGCCGAAGGGCGAACACATGGACTTCTTGCCGGGTTCGTATGCACAGATTAAGATTCCTAAATATGAAATGGACTATAACAAGGACATTGATAAGGATTTGATTGGTGCTGAATATTTGCCAGCATGGGAAAAGTTCGGTTTGTTTGGTTTGAAATGTAAAAATACAGAGGAAACCATCCGTGCTTATTCTATGGCTAACTATCCGGCTGAGGGTGATCGTATCATGTTGACTGTACGTATCGCTACTCCTCCGTTTAAACCGAAACCGCAGGTAGGATTCCAGGATGTAATGCCTGGTATTGCTTCTTCTTACATCTTCACCTTGAAACCGGGTGATAAGGTAACTATGAGTGGCCCTTATGGTGACTTCCATCCAATCTTTGACTCGAAGAAGGAAATGATTTGGGTAGGTGGTGGTGCCGGTATGGCTCCGTTGCGTGCTCAGATTATGCATATGACTCGTACACTCAACTGTCGCGACCGCGAACTTCACTATTTCTATGGTGCTCGTGCGCTCAATGAAGTATTCTACTTGCAAGACTTCCTTCAGTTGGAGAAAGACTTCCCGAACTTCCATTTCCATTTGGCTTTAGACCGTCCGGATCCTGCGGCAGATGCAGCAGGTGTGAAGTATACAGCAGGCTTTGTGCATAATGTAATGTATGACACTTATCTGAAGGATCATGAAGCTCCGGAAGATATTGAATACTACATGTGTGGTCCTGGCCCGATGTCGAAAGCTGTTGTTGGCATGTTGGATAGCTTGGGCGTTGAAAGCTCTTCAATAATGTATGATAACTTTGGTGGATAAACCCACTGTCTGTTTATAACATTTAAAAACTCCGGCATTACTTTGGTAGTGCCGGAGTTTTTTGTTTACTTTGACTGAATAATGTAGAACTTACCGGTAGGATATTTTTTTGATATATATGAATCAATCTGATACACTTTTGACGATTGCTTTGCGCAATTTAGGAATAGAGTCTTTAAACCCGATGCAGGAAGCTGCTTTGAAGGCAGGACAAGAGCGAAAAGATGTTATATTGCTGTCGCCGACCGGCAGTGGTAAGACTTTGGCTTTTTTGCTTCCATTGCTTGAGCAGTTGATTCCCGATGCGCAGCATGTACAGTGTTTGATATTAGCTCCTTCGCGTGAGCTTGCTTTGCAGATAGACAGTGTGTTTAAGCAGATGGGCACTCCGTTCCGCTCTTGTTGCTGTTACGGTGGACACTCGGTGGCTGAAGAGAAAAGTGCCATTGTCAGTGGTCATCCGGCTGTGGTTATCGGTACACCGGGCCGTGTGCTTGACCATATTTTGCGTGGTGTGTTGGAGCCGGAATCTGTCCGTACATTAATTATAGACGAGTTTGATAAATCACTTGAATTGGGCTTTCAAGAGGAGATGGCTGAAATCGTAGGTCAGCTTTCCGGATTGAAAAAAAGAGTATTGCTTTCGGCTACCGATTGTGAGGAGATACCGCAATTTACCGGATTGGAGCGTACTGTCAAGCTAAATTTTTTGGAAGAAGGTACTGTCTCTCAACGTTTGAATCTGCGATTGGTTCTTTCTCCCGAAAAAGATAAGTTAGAAACTTTATACCGTTTGCTTTGTACTTTGGGCAATCGTCCGACGATTGTTTTTGTAAACTATCGTGAGGCTGTAGAACGGGTAGGGGGCTTTTTGGTCTCTAAAGGAATGGAGAATGGCACGTTCCATGGAGGTATGGAACAGGAAGACCGTGAGCGGGCATTGTATAAATTCCGGAATGGCAGTTGCCATGTCTTTGTGTCGACAGATTTGGCTGCACGCGGATTGGATATCCCGGAGATAGAAAATATTGTCCATTACCATTTGCCGGTCAATGAAGAAGCTTTTATTCACCGCAATGGTCGTACAGCACGTTGGGATGCCAACGGAAATGCTTTTTTGCTGTTGCATGCCGAAGAAAAG
>DYCT01000019.1:1027-13720 GCA_019417975.1 Bacteroides sp. | reverse complement strand
AGACAATACATTGAAGCATGGTCCGTTGGAAGCTCTGATTACTGCTGATGAGGAAACCGGTATGTATGGAGCTTTCGGTTTGAAAGAAGGCACTGTGAACGGTGAAATCTTGCTGAACCTTGATTCGGAAGATGAAGGTGAGTTGTATATCGGCTGTGCTGGAGGTATAGATGTTACAGCTACTTTGGAATATAAAGAAGTGGAAGTTGACCCTGAAGATGTAGCTTTGAAAGTTACGTTGAAAGGCTTGCGTGGTGGTCACTCTGGTTTGGAAATCAATGAAGGTCGTGCCAATGCCAATAAACTTCTCGTTCGTTTTGTTCGTGAGGCAATTGCTTCTTACGAAGCCCGTTTGGCTTCTTGGGAAGGTGGAAATATGCGTAATGCTATTCCTCGTGAAGCTCATGCCATCTTAACTGTTCCTGCAGATAATGTGGAAGAATTGATGGGCTTGGTTAAATATTGCGAAGACCTCTTCAATGAAGAATATAAAGCCGTAGAGACTCCGATTTCTTTTACTGCTGAACGTGTTGATTTGCCGAAGGGTGAAGTTCCTGAGGAAATTCAGGATAATTTGGTAGATGCTATTTTCGCTTGTCAGAATGGTGTGATGCGTTATATCCCAGCTATCCCTGATACTGTAGAAACATCTTCCAACTTGGCTATTATCACCATTAAGGATGGTAAGGCTGAATTTAAGATTTTAGCTCGTAGCTCTTCCGACTCTATGAAAGAATTCCTTACTACCAGTTTGGAATCTTGCTTCAATATGGCAGGTATGAAAGTGGTGATGACTGGAAGCTATTCTGGATGGCAACCTAATGTGGATTCACCTATTCTTCACGCCATGAAGCAATCGTATAAAGAACAGTTTGGAACAGATCCGGCAGTGAAGGTTGTTCATGCTGGTTTGGAATGTGGTATTATCGGTGCTACAATGCCAAATCTGGATATGATTTCATTTGGTCCTACATTACGCTCTCCGCACTCTCCTGCTGAGCGTGTATTGATTCCGACTGTGAAGAAATTCTATGATTTCTTGGTAGCTACTTTGGAACAGACCCCTTTGAAATAAGATGTCTGTTCTCGTCGCTTCTGAGTGGCGATAGATAAAATAGATATTTAAAAGGTACGAATCCGCAGGTTGAACCTGTTGATTTGTGCCTTTTTTTGTTTGGAGATAGGTTGTTTCCCTATTCTTTAGTTTTTTTAAAGGACAAACACGAAACGTTTTCTTGTCTTTCTCGTTTATGGAATAGAGGTCCAACAGTGTTGGAACGTAAAAAACAGATTATGAAACAGAAAGTCGCTTATTTGAGTATTTTATTTTTAATGGTTATGAATTGGCGTGTGCAAGCGCAAAACTATGATAAACAATGGGAAAAGGTGATGACTTCTATTGAGAAATCTTTACCTAAATCGGCTTGGAAACAAGCTGAGACTATTTATAAGCAGGCCGAAAAAGAACAGAATGTGGCACAGATGATGAAAGCATATCTGGTGATGATGAGTTGCCGTGAAGAAATCAGTCCCGATAGCTTTTACGTGGATGTGAAAGGATTGGATGAATGGGTAAGACGCAGTACCGATGAAGTAGAAAAGGCGATACTGCATTTTATCTTAGCCGATGTGATGACACAACGGGTAAAAGGTTATTATGATTATAGGCAAGAAAAAACGATAGATGGATTTCCAGAAGATATACATGAGTGGACATCACTACATTATGCCCGACAGGCGATGCTACATTACCGAGCAGCTCTTTCTTCTGTTGAGATGTTGGGACATATAGCGATGAAGACATTCGAACCGTTGTGGGAGAAAGGCAATGTCGGGGCTTATTATCAGCATGATTTGCTCCATATTATAGGGCGGGGAGCTATTGATGCTTTGTTAAATGAATTGGATTGTTTAGATGAAGACAATAATTTGTTGAACGGGAATAAAGAGGATAATATTTGTTGGAAGCTATCAGAGTTTTTGAAGACTCCTCAGAAAGAGATGTTGGAATACGACCGAAAAGGCTTTTTGTGGCAGATTTATCAGCGTATGGAATGTTTTTATCAGAAAGAAGGAAATTTCTCTGCTTTGGTCTTGCTTGATGTGGAACGCTTGGGGCAAATGAGGAATCTTTTGTCCGGTATGGCAACGGCTTCTCTGTTAGGACAAAAATATTTGGATGGATTGCAGTATCTGGTGGATGTATATGGCGAAATAGATGTTTGTGCAGAAGCCTATTTGGCCATGGCTGAAGCATTAAATGCTACAGACCGAAAGGTAGAGGCAATGCGCTGTTTGGAAGAGGCTTTGGCGCGTTATCCTAAATACAAACGAATCAATGCTCTGAAAAATCTGAAGCAACAACTGTTGAAAGCCAGTTGCTCTGTTCGTTTTTCGAAGCAGCTTTATCCTGATACTCCTATCGATTTGTCTGTGTGTTATTGCAATATTACAGAACTGACATTGCGGATTTATCGTGTTGATGTGCCGGTAGATTCTATAAAAGAGGACCTGTTTGAACAGAAACAATATAGAAAGAAACATATTCGGTTGGAGACAATACAGCGGCTGCAGTTGCAACCAACGCTTGATTATTTGCCGGTCGACACGATATTGCAGATAAAAGGATTGCCCGAAGGGGTGTATCTATTGGAAGCGAAGGGGAATCACCGAGATGCGGTTTCCACTTACGAATTGTTTTATGTGTCTGCCTTAAAGGTAATTGCGATTACCCTTTTCGATTCGCAACAGGAATTGGTGGCCGTTGATTCTAAGACAGGACATCCGGTGCCTGAAGCCGAATTGATAGGGTATCAGTGTGAATGGGATAAGTCGAAGGAGGTTTGGCGGAGACAGACTGATGCCGAGGGCAAATTGTTGGTGAGTGCCAATCGGTTTAATGCGGTGCGAGCGATGAAAGGGAAAGATACGTTTATGCCTATTGCTTGGGGGTATGGTAACTCTTATTATGGTTATGGGGAGACAATGAAGAAAGAAGAACGTATCCAATTGTTCACCGATAGGAGTATTTATCGTCCGGGACAGACTGTGCATGTGGCCGGTCTTGTTTATAGTAAGCAGGGAGACCATACGCAAGTGATTACGAATAAAGAATTTACAATTGAGCTGAAAGATTCCAATCGGGAGAAAGTGAATTCTAAAAAGGTGAAGAGCAATGTATATGGCAGTTTTACGACCGATTTTGTATTGCCGGTAGTTTGTTTGCCGGGTCGCTTCTGCCTGGTACTTGATGGAAGAGAGGTTAGCTTTCAGGTAGAAGAATATAAACGCCCTTCTTTTGAAGTATCTTTTGACTCGGTGCAGGAAAGTTACCAAATAGGAGACACCATTGAGGTTTGTGGCAGGGTAAAGACATTCTCCGGATTGGCTGTGCAACAGGCATCGGTAGCCTTTACCGTGTCTCGTTCCACTCCCTGGTGGTGGAGAAGAGAACCTCAAATCACATTGCAGACTGGAGAAATAAAGACAGATGAGGAAGGCGTTTTCCGAATTCCGGTTGTTTTGGACGGTTGCTTGGACGATAACAATTATTTTCTTTGGTATCGCAATTTTCAAGTTGAGGTAGAGGTAACAGATGGTGCGGGTGAAACACAACAGGGGCAGATTAATCTACCGGTAGGAAGTGTCTCTTGCTATGTGGACACCGATATGCCGGAGGCTGTTTTGAAAGAGAAAGCCTTACCATTTACAATTTCGGTGAAGAACTTGAAAAGCGAATTGATGAGTGTATCGGGACACTATACGCTTTATGAGGTAGATAGCCAGGATAAACAGGGACGGCAGGTTGGACAATGCAAATTTGTTTCGGGACAGGCATTGGCTGTCGACGGGCTTTTGACATTGCCTTCAGGACGTTATCGGATGGTAGCAGTAGTGACCGATAATCAAGGGCGTGATGCTAAGCTGGAACATACGTTCTTACTTTTTTCGCAAGATGACAGACATCTATCGTGTGAAGCGAAGTTGTGGCATTACGAGGTGGATACCGAGTTTGGACCGAATCGCGATGGGGTACTGTTGTTTGGTAGCAGCTTGAAAAATGTATATGTGCTGTATGATGTATTTGCCGGCAATCAGCGGATAGTTCGTGAACGCTTCTTGTTGACCGACTCTATCATAAAGAAGACTTTTGCTTATCGGTCGGAGTATGGTGATGGATTGACTGTAAAGGTGGCTTTGGTGAAGGATGGTGATTTGCATCAGTGCACGATGCATCTTGTGAAGGCTCGTCCGGAGAAGAAATTAGAGTTGAAATGGAAGGTGTTTCGTGACAAACTGTTGCCTGGGCAGCAGGAGCAGTGGACACTGCATGTCGCTTATCCGGATGGACGTCCGGCAACAGCCGAACTTTTGGCGGTGTTGTATGACAAATCGTTAGATAAATTGATAAGGCATAGTTGGCCGTTAAATCTTGCTTTTCAGCGTAACTTGCCTTATGTAAATTGGCACGCGAATTATGTAAGCGATTGTCATTTGTCTCTTACTTTCCCATATCGAATTTTGAAAGTGAACGAATGGATTCCGGATGCTTTGAAAGCTTATTATCAGTATAATGGAAACTTTCAGAATGTAGTGTTTGAGTCGGAATCATTTTCTTGTGGAACAATTCCTGTCATGGCTATAGGGATAAAGAAAGGGGTTATGTCGCGTTCGCTTAATGTAGCTTTCGATAACTCGGAGAAAGCAGAAGCGGCAGAACCGGAAGAAATGGTTGAAGAACAAGGTACGGCTGTATTGCGCTCTAATTTTGCAGAGACGGCTTTTTTCTTTCCGCAGTTGCAGGCAGATGAGAAGGGCGATATTGCTTTCTCCTTTACGTTGCCCGAGAGCTTGACCGAGTGGAAGTTTATGGGATTGGCACATACGCAGGCGATGGATTGGGGGCAGTTGGAAGCTTCGGTTGTGGCACGAAAGGACTTTATGTTGAAACCCAATATGCCTCGATTCTTACGTCAGGGGGATGTTACCTCTATTGCGGCTACTTTATCCAATCTTACCGATAAAGATTTGGAAGGTGAGATTCGTCTTGAACTGTTTAATCCGGCTACAGACAAGGTGTGTTATGCCGATAAGAAAGCATTTGTGGTAGCGGGTGGGAAAATGATTCCTGTATCGTTCCAATTTGAAGTGGCAGATAGTTGGCAACTGTTGGCTTGCCGTATGGTGGCAGAGTCCGGTACTTTTAGTGATGGAGAACAACATTATTTGCCGGTATTGACAGACAAAATATGGCTGACGGAAAGCGTACCTCTTACAATAACAGATAAAGGAATACGTAAGTTTGACTTGAACCATCTGTTCAATGGAAACAGCCGGACGGCTACAGAACGGCGTCTGACGATTGACTTCTCGTCCAATCCTATTTGGTATGCTATTCAGGCTCTGCCGTCTCTTGTCCAACCTACAAGCGAGAGTGCGATTGACTGGGCGGTTATGTATTATGCCAATAGCTTGGCTACTTATATTCTGCAGGCTTGTCCGCAAGTGAAAACTGTATTCGATGCTTGGCTGGCTATGGGCGATGGTTCGAAAGACTTGTTTATGAGTCAGTTGGAAAAGAATCAAGAACTGAAGAATTTGCTGTTGGAAGAAACTCCTTGGATAGCCGAAGCTAAAGATGAAACAGAGCGTAAGAAACGCATCGCTTTACTTTTCGATGTGAATGCATTGGGTAATCAAACACGGGTAGTTGAGGCTAAATTGAAGAGTTTGCAATTGGACAATGGAGCTTGGGCATGGTATAAAGGGATGAATGGCAGCAGATACATCACGCAGTCGGTTGTGGAGATGTTGGCCCGTCTGATGCATCTCACCGGTCAACCTTTATCACCAGCTTTGAAGACTATGTATGACAAGGCGGTTACCTATATTTATAAGGAAGTAAAGGATGACTATAAGATGAAGAAACGAGAGAAGGAAGGTGTGAAACAAGAGCAGCTTTCGGAAAGTGTGTTGCAGTATCTTTACCTTACAGCTTTGGGTGCTTTGCCTCAGCACGTAGATGATGCGAACGTGACTGATTATTTGGTTGGCAAGATGGCGACAATGAACAATGCTTTCACCATTTACGGGAAGGCTCGTGCGGCTTTTGTTATGTGGCACTATGGCTATCAAGAGAAGGCAAACGAATTTTTGAATTCTTTGAAAGAATATGCAATACAGACTCCCGATGGAGGTATGTTTTACGATACGAATCGGGCAGAATATAGTGGGTCGTCATATCGTATTCCTACCCAAGTGGCGGTGATAGAGACGATGGATGAGGTAGCTCACGATGCCAAGAGGATAGAGCAACTGAAGTTGTGGCTTTTGCAGCAGAAACGTACGCAAACGTGGAATTCTCCTTTGGCGACGGCTCATGCAGTGTATGCGTTATTGTTGAGAGGCATCCAGCCGTTGAGTGAGTCGGGAAGGGTACAAATCTCATTGAATAAGTATCGTTGGGATACTCGAGACGGTAATAAGTACTCGGAAGTAGGGAACGGTTATCTGAATAAAGTGTTGACAGGAACAGAGATTCCCGGTCAGCTGAAAGAGGTGACGGTGGAAAAACAAAGCGAGGGACCGGCATGGGGAGCTGTCTATGCACAATGTTTGGAAGAAAGAAGTGCAGTGAAAAGTCAAGGAAGCGATTTATCAATAAAAAAAATGCTTCTGGTCGAAAAAGATGTGAATGGGAAGCGTCAGTGGGTGCCATTAACAGTCGGTGATGTATTGCAGGTAGGCGACAAGGTGGCTGTGCGACTTGTGGTAGAGTCAGCTCGCGATATGGACTTTGTACAATTGAAAGACGATCGTGCTGTATGCTTGGAGCCAGTCAACCAATTGTCAGGCTATCGCTGGATGGAAAACGTAGGTGTGTATATAGCTGTGAAAGATGCTTCTACCTCTTATTTCTTTGATTGTTTGCCGAAGGGAATGTATACGTTTCATACCGAGTATTATGTAACTCGTAAGGGAAAGTATGCCGGAGGACTGGCTTCGTTGCAGTCGGCTTATGCTCCCGAATTTGCAGCACATACGGCTTCCGATACTTGGACTGTGAAATAAATAGAATGGCTTTTGGCGGCATTTTCAGCAGTTAGAAATGAAAAAGTCGCCAACGGAATCAGGGTTTATTGATAGAAAAGCATTACATTTGTCCGATAGTAGCTTCTTATGTAAACATTAATACGGAAGAAAAAATGAAATTACGAACACTCTATACTGTTTTGTTGTTTTGGGGAGTGATGACCTCTGTTGTAGCTCAGCCCCGAATCAATTTTGATAAAAAAGTCTACGACTTTGGGGATATCCCCTGGAAAGTTCCGGTAACAGCCGAATTTACCCTTACTAATACAGGCGACAAGCCTTTGGTTATTACGCGCGTATCCACTTCGTGTGGTTGTACGGTTGCGGACTGGAGTAAGAAACCCATTATGCCGGGTGAAACGGGAATGATTAAATCTACTTTCGATGCCAAGGCGCTGGGGCGTTTCCATAAATCGGTAGGGGTGTATTGCAATGCAGATAATCAACCTATATACTTGACCATCCAAGGGCGGGTAAGCCGTGATGTGCGTAACTACGATTCTTATCCGTTTGTTATCGGAAATGTACGTATTGATAAAGATGAACTCGATTTTATGGAAATTTCGCGCTCGGCTTTTCCTGTACAGGAGATTAAAGTAGTGAATACTGGTGATAAGGTATACGAACCGGTTCTGATGCATTTGCCACCGTATCTCAAGGCAAAAGCAGTCCCCGAACAGTTGCGTAAACATCAAGCGGGTGTGATTCAAGTGACCCTTGACCCTTCTAAGTTGATGAATTTTGGATTGACACAATCATCGGTTTACTTGGCTCGCTTTCCCGGAGATAAAGTTTGTGATGAGAATGAAATTTTGGTATCGGCTGTACGTGTGCCCGATTTCTCAGGCTATACTGATGCCGAACGTCGGAATGCTCCGGTCTTGAAACTGGACAAAACCAGACTGGATATGACAGGATTGGCCGGTAAGAAGAAAATGACTCAGAAAGTGATTCTGAGCAATCAAGGAAAGAGTCGTTTGGAAATTAGATCGTTGCAAGTGTCGAATGCCGCAGTCAGTGTCAGTCTGAAAAAACGCTATATTGAGCCGGGAGCTTCTACCGTGATGAAGGTAACCTATCATCCGGATGGCACAAAAAAACAGAAATCATCACCTCGTCTGTTGATGATTACCAATGACCCTAATAATCCTCAAGTAGTAATAAAACTGAAGATTAAATAACAAACTTAACCTAAATACTATGGAACACCCTGAAAATGATGAAGCTTACAAAGGCTTGACAGTAAACCGAGGTATCGAACAACCTTCGATAGTCAATCCGTATCTGAAGTTCCGCCGTTCGGTCAAGAAGCGAGATTTGAGTGCAGCCGAGTATGTGGAAGGTATTGTAAAAGGTGATATAACGATTCTGAGCCGGGCTGTGACACTGGTGGAAAGTCTCCTTCCCGAACATCAAGTATTGGCTCAGGAGGTGATAGAGAAATGCTTGCCTTATGCCGGTCGTTCTATTCGTGTGGGTATCAGCGGTGTGCCGGGAGCCGGAAAGAGTACTTCAATCGATGCTTTTGGCTTGCATGTATTGGAACGCACCGGTGGAAAACTGGCTGTATTGGCTATCGACCCCAGCAGCGAACGATCGAAAGGAAGTATTTTAGGTGATAAAACCCGAATGGAGAAACTTTCCGTACACCCCGATTCATTTATTCGTCCTAGCCCATCGGCCGGTTCGTTGGGCGGTGTAGCTCGCAAGACTCGTGAAACAATTGTGCTTTGCGAGGCAGCCGGTTTCGATAAAATATTTGTGGAAACAGTGGGGGTAGGACAGAGCGAAACGGCTGTTCACTCTATGGTGGACTTCTTCCTGCTTATCCAGTTGGCAGGAACAGGCGATGAGTTACAGGGAATCAAACGCGGTATTATGGAGATGGCCGATGGTATTGTTATTAACAAGGCCGATGGTAGTAATATTGATAAAGCAAGATTAGCTGCTACCCAGTTTCGGAATGCACTTCATCTGTTCCCAGCACCCGACTCGGGTTGGGAGCCGAAGGTACTTACCTATTCAGGTTTTTATAACTTGGGTGTGAAGGAAATTTGGGATATGATATATGAGTATATCGATTTTGTGAAAGATAATGGCTATTTTGAATATCGTCGCAATGAGCAGTCTAAATATTGGATGTACGAGAGTATCAATGAACATCTGCGCGATAACTTCTATCACAATGTACGCATTGGTGAAATGTTACCTGCGCTGGAGAAACAAGTGTTGGGTGGTGAACTGACTTCGTTTACAGCCGCTCAAAAGCTATTATCGACCTATTTTGATGAGATCAAAAGACTGTGATTTGCGTAGAATTAATCTGCGCTGATCCGCAAATTGCAGATGTCTCAAATACAGTGGTATAGATTCTCTGAAACATAACTATGAGTTCAACCGCAAAGTATCTTAAGATACTTGGGCATTTATCTTAAGATACTTTGCAGTTTATCTTAAGATACTTTGCGGTTTATCTTAAGATACTTTTTGGGGGTACTTAGGTAGCCTTAAAAAGACATCTGTCTTGATTGGGAAAATCAGATGGAAAGTTCGTCTAAAACTTTAATGAGGCTACGGTCGATGGGCTTGTCATTTTTGATGGCTTTGGCGAAAGGCACATACACGATTTGGTCATTTTGTATACCAATCATGACGTTGCGTTGTCCTTCCATTAATGCTTCGATGGAAGCACTGCCCAATCGGCTTGCCAAAATACGGTCGTGTGCACTGGGGCGTCCGCCACGTTGGATATGTCCCAAGATAGTGACACGTACATCATATTGAGGATATTCGTTTTTTACACGCTCTGCATAGTGCATGGCTCCTCCGTCGAGTGGACTTTCGGCTACGATAACGATACTGCTTTTTTTTGTCTTTCTGAATCCACGGTTAATGAACTTTTCCAACTGGTCGGCATCTGTTCGGTCTTCGGGGATAATGGCAGCTTCGGCTCCGGATGCAATTGCGCTATTCAAAGCTAAGAATCCGGCATCGCGTCCCATAACTTCTACAAAGAACAAGCGGTCGTGTGATGTAGCAGTATCGCGAATTTTATCTACACACTCGATGATGGTGTTCATTGCAGTGTCATAACCTATGGTTGTGTCGGTGCCATACAAATCATTGTCGATGGTGCCGGGCAGCCCCACACATGGGATATTAAACTCTTCGCCAAAGATGCGTGCACCTGTCAGCGAGCCATCGCCACCGATTACTACCAGCGCATCGATGCCTGCTTTCTGCATGTTTTCATAAGCAATCTTCCGACCTTCCGGTGTCTGGAAGTCTTTGGAACGGGCAGTCTTTAGAATAGTACCTCCTTGCTGGATGATGTTACTGACATTTTGGGTTTGGAATTCTTGAATTTCATTTTTAATTAACCCCTCATAACCGCGGTAGATACCTTTTACTTGGAATCCATTGTAGATGGCAGAACGGGTCACTGCACGGATGGCAGCGTTCATACCTGGAGCATCGCCTCCAGATGTTAATATGCCAATACATTTTATTTTTGTCATAGGAAAACTATTTTAAGTTCTACTGCAAAGTTAGGAAAATAGGCATGATGAGAACCTTTTTTTACGTGAATTAGCTCTATGGCTATAATAAAGAAAGTTAAAAGCCTTGCAGACTTATCCTTCTGCCAATAACTGCTCAATGCGGTCGCGTACTTGTTCCATCAGCCATTTCGGGGTAGAGGTTGCACCGCAGATGCCAATGCTTTTTGCATCTTTCAATTGTAGTGGCTCTATCTCTGTAGGGCTGTCAATCAGATAAGTGTTTGGGTTGACATTCAGACATTCCCCAAAGAGCACCTTGCCATTGGAACTTTTTTTACCGCTGACAAAAAAGATGAGGTCGTGTGAAGCGGCAAACTGGCGGATGTTTGGCATCCGGTTGGCTACTTGGCGGCAAATCGTATCGAAATACTTGAATGAAGCATCCGGATTGATATGCTCCTGGATGTAGCCTACGATGTTTCGAAACCCTTCAAGCGATTTTGTAGTCTGGGAATAAAGGCGGATGTCGCGTTTGAAATTGAGCGATTTTACTTCCTCTCCGTTTTCTACGACAATTGCTTCTCCATGAGTCTGTCCTACCAGTCCCAACACCTCTGCGTGTCCATTCTTTCCATAGATGACAATCTGTTTGTCTGGATTGTCTTGCAAATCGAATTCTTGTTTGATACGTTTTTGTAATTGGAGAACTACCGGGCAAGTTGCATCGATTATCTCTATGTCGTTAGCTTTCGCTGTGGCATATGTCTCAGGAGGCTCTCCATGGGCACGAAGAAGCACTTTTGCATGATGCAATTGCTTGAATTCTTCGTGATTGATGGTGATGAGCCCCATATCTTTCAAGCGTTCTACTTCTTTGCTGTTGTGGACAATGTCGCCCAAACAATAGAGTGTCCCGCCTTTAGCTAACTCTTCCTCCGCTTTTTTGATGGCGGTTACTACGCCAAAGCAGAATCCAGAGGCTTTGTCTATTTCGATTGTTGTCATGCTTGTATTGCTTTATGATATTGTTCCAACAACCAGCTTTTCTGTTGGGCGATGGTCATATGACTGTTGTCGAGCAAGATTGCATCTGCTGCTTTGCGCAGTGGACTGACTTCGCGATGTTGGTCGATATAGTCCCGTTCCTCTACATTCTTCAGAATTTCAGCATATTGAGCAGGCTGCCCTTTGGCTGATAATTCTTCGTAACGTCTTTGGGCACGGATTTCTGCCGAAGCTGTTACAAAGATTTTCAGTTCTGCATTGGGGAATACGGTTGTGCCGATGTCGCGTCCATCCATCACGATGCCTTTAGCTTCTCCCATCGCTTGTTGAAGCTTGACCAGAGTCTCGCGCACAAAGCCGATGGCGCTGATGGGGCTTACTCGCGAAGAAACTTCCATGCTGCGTATTTCTTTTTCCACATTGCGTCCGTTGAGGTAAGTTTGCGGAGTCCCTGTTGCCGGATTTAATCGGAATTCAATATGAATTTGATTCATCTGTTTGGAAAGCTCCTCGGTGTTGATTGTACCATCGGACAAAAACAGACCGTGCTCAATACTATAAAGAGTTACAGCGCGGTACATGGCGCCACTATCAATGTAAATGTATCCTATCTCTTTGGCCAAATCTTTAGCCATCGTGCTTTTGCCGCACGATGAGAAACCGTCGATGGCAATGGTTATTTTTTTCATCTGTATATTGTTGTTATTAGGTAACTCCTTATTTATAATGTCATGGCTAAGTTGAAAAGCAACGAAGAGCCTACAGCATGGTATCGGGCATACGATGCTCCTACCTTAAACCGTTTGATGTGCAGACCCGCTCCTGCTGTGATTCCGGCCCAGTGTGATGAACCGTTTATTTTCATTTCATTGCCTTGCCGGATGTTGTATCCTAAGGCTACATAAATATTATCGGTTGGTGTAAAGTCTAAGCCTAAAATGAAGTGGTTGAGCAGGACTGTTGTAAACTTTTGCTTCTCGCCTTCTTCTGTTTCTATAGCTTTCCAACTATTCAATAGAGGCATAGTGACAGAGATACGTAGCGGAGCGTGTGCCAATCGCTTGGTGAATCCCAACTGTATGTCCATAGGAAGGCG
>DYCT01000019.1:0-1017 GCA_019417975.1 Bacteroides sp. | reverse complement strand
CGGAAAAATCAGATTCTTGGTTGTAATAATTGAGACCTAAGTCCACACCGATACCGAATGAAGAATACTCCTGATAGTGAGAGTAAATGATTTTGGCATTGACACCTGCACTCCAATAGTCGCTTAAATCGTAATTGTATACCCCCATGAAGGCCATGTCTTTTGCGCTGAACTCTCCGTTGATGTTTCCATCAATATCGGTTTGCTTCATTTTACCGTATCCGAAAAACTGGGCGCCTACAGCCCAAGCCGAGCGTTCGTTGATGGCTCTTGAAAAAGCAGCGCTTCCTGTGCCTATCCCATTCATATATACCATATAATTAAGGTTGATGGTTTTGTCGGCAACGCATGAAAGTAAGGCCGGGTTGTGAAATACCATGGTCAGGTCATCCTCGATAATGGATATGTTGTCTCCTCCTAAAGCTGCCGCATGCGATGATGTCGGTAGTTTCAGAAAATTGAAGGTGCTTTTTACCTGAGCCTCTACATATATAATATATGCAAGGGAAATAAATAGGGCTATGAATAATCTTTTCATTAATTTCGTTGAAATTATTGCCAAAGATACGGCATTTTAAAAATATCTTATGTAAATTTGTGGTGGAATCTATCCACGATTACTTTTTTTATCATTCAGAACGGAAAATAGCCGTTCTTTAGGGTGTGGAAAGAATTAAAAAAATAAAAATGTATGATGGGCTCCATAAAAAAGTGGGTGGAATGAGACTCATTCCCAAAAAATGTGCTACATTTGCCCCAAATGAGAAACACGTAAAATTTATATAATTAATTATGGAAATTAAAAAGTCACCTAAAGCAGACCTTGAGGGAAAGAAAGATACATGGCTGCTTGTCGGTTTCGTTTTGGTCCTGGCTGTCATGTTTGTCGCTTTCGAATGGTCACAGCGCGATGTGAAAGTTTCTACGGATACAGGCGTAGTCGATTTAGTTTTTGAGGAGGAAATTATTCCTATTACGCAACAAGAAGAAATTAAGGCTCCACCTCCTCCCGAGGCA
>DYCT01000189.1 GCA_019417975.1 Bacteroides sp. | reverse complement strand
TATGTATACTTATATATACCATTCTCTTTATAATAATCCACCGTTTTCAGTCCTTTCAGTCGAGCATCATCCTTCTTCAACGGACGCGATGCTGTAAGAATCTGTACCTTGAAGACCGGAACAGCACCAGCTACACTTTCAGATGTACGTACATCTGCCTTTGCCAATTGTTTCTTACTTACTTCTTGAGGCATAGAAGTTTCCTCCTCATTTTCGTCCGGTTCCTCTATCTTGGTGTTTGACGAGCCACCGGCTACCGCCAACATCGGCCTCTCATGGTGTTGCGCTTTGTAATTCTTAAACGCACGATAGATTCCCTCCGCAAGCTTATCAATACCATCTTCACTATTCAGATAGCGTTCTTCTGCCTGATTGGAAATATACCCCAACTCAATAAGGATGCTTGGCATGGTCGTAGCACGCAAAACCAAGAAACCGGCTTGATAGACTCCACGGTCCACTCGCTTAGCATAGTTTCTGAACTGTCCTTGCACTAATTTAGCCAAGCTGACACTCTGCTCCATGTGCTTATCTTGAATGAATTCGAACATAATATAGCTTTCTGACGAATTCGGATTAAAGCCGGCATAACGCTGTTTATAATCATTTTCAATCAAGATTACCGAGTTCTCTCGTTTTGCAACTTCTAAATTCGATTCCAAACGAGCAAGACCCAATGTATAGGTTTCTGTTCCGGATGCTGCATTTCCTTTTGCCACTGCATTCGTATGAATGGAAATAAAAAGGTCAGCTTTCGCTTCATTAGCTATTTCCGCTCTACGGTCTAATGGAACAAATACATCTTTCTTACGCGTATAGACCACTTTCACATCCTTACATCCAGCCTCAATCTTCTTACCAAGGCGCAAAGCCACATTCAGATTAATGTTTTTCTCACGCGATATTTTACCGATAGCTCCAGGGTCATGTCCACCATGTCCGGCATCAATGACGACAGTGAAATCTTTACTGCTAACCTGAACAGGCATACATAAAACGACCGCCAACAAGCAGCAAAATCGGAATATTGAAATTAATCTATCTTTCATAATAAAACAAGCCGATGCAAATGTAGCCGATTTTATGGAAAACTCAATAAATGTTTTTAGGTTTTGCTTATTTTAAGCCTCATTATCCTTAAATATTCCTTAAAAGAAGAATAGAAGTCTTCTTTATTGTTACAAATCACCTTTCTTTGTAAGTTAAAAGTATACAAAATATCATGTTGAAAATAATAAAGAATTGGACCTTACCCATTGCCATGCTGATAGGAGCTCTTGCTTATCCTTTTTTTACAAGCCTATCCTTCCTGACACCCTACCTTATTTTTACAATGTTGCTGCTCACCTTCTGCAAAATATCTCCGCATGACTTAAAAATCAGTCCCCTTCACCTATGGCTGCTGCTTATCCAATTGGGTGGCTCCATGCTTGTGTATGGGATGCTATGCCACATAGACCGGATTGTAGCTCAAGGCGCTATGGTATGCATCATCTGTCCCACTGCTACAGCTGCGGCAGTCATTACACAAAAATTAGGAGGGAATGCAGCCAGCCTTACCACTTTTACTTTATTAAGCAATATCGGTGTAGCGATTGCCGTACCCATCCTCTTCCCGCTTATCGAGCCGAAAGCCGACCTTAGTTTTTTCTCTGCTTTCCTTATTATAATAAGTAAAGTATTCCCGTTGCTTATCTGTCCGTTTATGACAGCTTGGCTACTACAAAAGCTGACTCCTAAAATCCATGCACGATTATTGGCCAATCACGAAGTCGCTTTCTACTTATGGGCTATATCGCTGACCATTGTCACTGCCAAGACGGTATACTCGCTCATCCACGAACCGGCCGAAGCCTATACAGAGATTTGGCTTGCCATAGCTGCCCTTATTGCTTGTGGTCTGCAATTCTTTTTAGGGAAAAACATTGGAAGCATCTATTCCGACCGCATCAGTGGAGGTCAAGCCTTAGGGCAAAAAAATACAATCTTGGCTATCTGGATGGCGTATACCTATTTAAACCCCATCAGTTCTGTAGCGCCCGGTTCGTATGTATTGTGGCAGAATATCGTCAATAGCTATCAGCTGTGGAAGAAGCGACACCTCAGCATTAAAGGCTCTGCTCAATAAAAGTAGCACCACCCGCTACTCTTCTTCAAAAATATTGATAACTTTGTACATACGAAACAAGATGAAATATATAATTCCTTAAGAAAGATAAATATGAGAAAAAGAAATTTATGGGTTGGAATAATCGCAACCGGCCTTCTAATGACAGCCTGCAATGGTTCCTCACAACAAAAGGAAGCAACCCCCTCTACCGAATCTCAAGAAGTGGATATCTATGGACAGTACGAAGGAATATTACCGGCAGCCGACTGTGAGGGCATCAAGACCAAACTTGTAATAAACAAAGACCAGACGTATTATCTACGTAGTGAATACATCGGTGAAGAAAATGGTATATTCGAAACCAATGGTGTGTTCAACTGTCCAGACAGCACCCTTATCGAATTAATAACCCCATCATCCGGTGAAAAAACATACTATAAAATTATTCCGGAAGGAGTTATGTTGTCCGACAGTCTTGGCACAATAAACGAAGGAGGACTTGCCGAACACTATATCTTAAAAAAGTAAACCTACATTTTAAGTTCATCATCCAAGAGTCATTGTCACCAACACAGAATGACAATGACTTTTTTTTGCATGCCCCCTTTAGAAAGTAGAGAGTTGATGTTTTTGTAGCCTTCGATTATATTTACTACTTTTGCAGCTCAACAAAATGTCCGAAAGATTGCATCATGATTCAGAAAACCCTCTACGTAAGCGATATGGATGGCACATTGCTCAATGACCAATCTGTATTGAGCCCCCAAACCATAAGTCTACTCAACGAAGCCATTGACAAGCATCAAGCCCTATTCACCATTGCCACAGCACGCACACCGGCCACTATCGTCGATATGATGCGCCCCATTCATACCTCTTTACCACTTATCGTCATGGCAGGAGCAGCTTTTTGGGACAACCATTTGCTTCAATACAAAGATGTACAAGCCATCCCTACAAAAGTGATAGAACAACTATTGCTCCTCTTTGCTCAAAACGACATACACCCATTCGTATATCGGCGCAACGGCAATCAAATTCAGGCTTATCACATCAATCACTTCACACCGGCTGAAGAACAATTCATCGGTCAACGGATATCAACTCCTTTCAAACGTCTGATTACGACCGACATGCTTCTTGCTGAAAATCCAGATGAATGTATGCTCATCTTCTGTATGGGCGAGTTTACAAAGCTACGAGCTGTGACAGACCAATTGGAAGCCATGCAGATAGACTGTTCTCCGGTATGCTATCATGATATTTTCAATGAGTCGCAAGGCATTCTGGAAATCTACGCATCGGGCACCACCAAAGCCTCTGCCATCCATCGACTGGCCAAACAGGTACAGGCCGAGCGCATTGTTGTGTTCGGCGATAATCTCAACGACTTGCCCATGATGCGAAATGCGACTCACAGCCTTGCGGTAAGCAATGCTTTCGACGAAGTGAAACAAGCTGCCGATGAAATCATCGGAAGTAATAATGAGGATGCCGTAGCCCAATGGATTATGACCGACATTCTTCAATCGCAACAGTAATCCTATAACTACCTATCATAATGCCTATTATAGAAATATCCGACCTTCATCACCCTGGTATAGAATTATATAGCACACTAACCGAAGCCCAACTAAGAAATCGGCTCGACCCACAACGCGGCATTTTCATTGCCGAAAGTCCCAAAGTGATTCATGTAGCGCTTGATGCCGGCTACCAGCCACTATCGCTTCTCTGCGAGAGCAAACACTTGACAGGAGATGCTGCTCCTATCCTTACCCGCGTAGACGACATACCTGTGTACACCGGAAGCCGAGAATTATTAGCCCAACTAACAGGCTATACGTTAACTCGCGGTGTACTCTGTGCAATGCGACGTCCACAACCTCAATCGGTAGAAGATGTATGTCAACACGCACGCCGCATTGTTGTCATCGACAGCGTAGTCGATTCTACCAATATCGGAGCCATCTTCCGTTCGGCTGCTGCATTAGGCATAGATGCCGTCTTACTCACTCCCAGCTCTTGCGACCCTCTCAACCGCCGTGCCATCCGTGTGTCCATGGGTTCAGTCTTCTTAGTCCCCTGGGCTTGGCTGGACGCTCCCATCAGCAGCCTAAACCGGTTAGGGTTCAAGACAGCAGCTATGGCACTCACAAGCCGTTCGGTACCCATTGACCATCCACAACTCCGCAATGAATCCAAACTGGCTATTGTAATGGGTACAGAAGGCGATGGTCTGGCAACTTCTGTATTGAAAGAAACCGATTATGTAGTGCGTATCCCCATGAGTCATCAAGTGGATTCGCTCAATGTGGCAGCCGCTGCCGCTGTAGCCTTTTGGGAACTACGCACAAGCTGTC
>DYCT01000188.1 GCA_019417975.1 Bacteroides sp. | reverse complement strand
GAAAAACAGAATAATTATGATACAATAATAGCTGATTTATTACAATCAGTGCATGTCGGGAATATGGTAGAAGCCGAATTCCGTAAACAGGGAATGAGTGTGACTTGGTTTGCCAATCTGTTACATTGTGACAGACGCAATGTTTATGACATTTTTAATCGTGCCAGCATAGATACCTCTTTGTTGATTCGTATTTCATGTATATTGAATGTTAATTTCTTCGATACGATATCAAAAACACTGTATAGCATAGCGGATGAAGATACTCTCTCTTCCCCCCCCCCCATTCGTTAATCGAAGGTGCTGATATAGATTGTTTTATATAGTTTGTAATTATTCTTTTCTTGATGAGAAAGAGGATGTATCACAACACAAATAAACCTTTGCAAACGCATATTAAAAACGCAAACAAATCAAAATAGATAAACGAAGAGGGTGCATTGCAATAATTTTTCGACCTCATTTTTATATCTTTGCAGAAGAGATAATACAATATGCATGGACATTCTTTTTTTATTGTTAGGCTTGGCATTTATTTTAGTAGGTGCCAATATGTTGACCGACGGAGCTGCTTCGGTTGCTAAGCGTTTCCGGATTTCTAATCTTGTAATTGGTCTTACGATTGTTGCGTTTGGGACTTCTGCTCCCGAACTGGTGGTGAGTTGCATGTCGGCCTTGAAAGGCAGTGCCGATATGGCTATCGGTAATGTTGTCGGGAGTAATTTGTTTAATGCACTTGTCATTGTGGGCTGTACGGCATTGGTGGCTCCCATTGTTGTAGGGAAAGGTACGATAAGCAAGGAGATCCCCTTGTGCATACTTTCCTCCTTGGTATTGTTTTTTGTTTCAGGCGATGTGCTTTTTGATGGTGGAACCGAGAATGTGGTGAGTCGCATTGACGGACTGATATTGTTGTGTTTCTTTGCTATTTTCCTTCGTTATACGTTTGCCATTGCTCATAGCCAGAGTGAAGAAGGGGGAGACATCAAAGAAATGACTGTTTGGAAATCGACTTTGTTTATCGTGGTAGGTTTGGTAGGTTTGGTAGGAGGCGGTCAGCTTTTTGTAGAAGGTGCTTCCGGCATTGCTCGCAGCTTGGGAGTAAGCGAATCTGTAATTGGTCTTACGTTGGTAGCAGGGGGTACCTCCCTTCCGGAGTTGGCAACCTCCATTGTGGCAGCTGTGAAGAAGAATCCCGGTATCGCTATTGGCAATGTGATTGGTTCCAATCTGTTTAACATCTTCTTTGTGCTGGGATGCAGTGCTTCTGTCGTGCCGTTACATTTAGGCGGTATAACCCTGTTGGATATGACGATGTTGGTCTTGTCGAGTGTGCTGCTGTGGTTTTTTGCTCTTTTCTTTCAAAAGCGTACGATAACACGTCCCGAAGGGGCTTTTCTGCTGTTGGTTTATGTCGCTTATATGGCTTATTTGATTATGCAGCAATAAGATATTTAGTATTAATAATTTCGGGTACGTTAAAATTCATTATATTTGCAGCGGAAATATAAATACATATTATGTCTGTAACAATAAAGAAAGTTGAGACGAAGAAAGAGTTGAAGACGTTCATTCGGTTCAACTATGAATTGTATAAGGAGTGTCCTTATTCTGTGCCCGATTTGTTGGATGATATGTTGAATACATTCAACCGTACTAAAAATGCAGTGTTTGAGTTTTGCGAAGCCGATTATTTTCTGGCTTATAAAGACGGAAAGTTGGTAGGTCGTATTGCTGCTATTATCAATAATCGGGCTAATGAGACTTGGAACAAGAAAGAAGTACGATTCGGCTGGATTGATTTTATAGACGATCCGGAAGTGTCTAAAGCTTTGCTGGATACGGTTGAGCAGTGGGGTAAACAGCGTGGAATGACTCAGATTACAGGTCCGCTGGGCTTTACCGATTTCGACCAGGAAGGTATGTTGATCGAAGGTTACGATCAGCTTTCTACGATGGCAACTATTTACAATTACCCCTATTATCCGCAGCATGTTGAAAAGCTGGGCTTCCAAAAGGATGTAGATTGGGTGGAATACAAAATCTATATACCTGATGCTATCCCGGAGAAGCATAAGCGTATTTCAGAACTGATTCAGCGGAAATATAATCTGAAAATCAAGAAATATACCTCATCGAAAGCAATTGCTCGCGAATACGGACAGGCTATTTTCGAATTGATGAACGAAGCCTATAGTCCGCTTTATGGCTTTTCGAGATTGTCTCAGCGCCAGATAGATCAGTATATAAAGATGTATTTGCCTATCGTCGACTTGCGGATGGTGACACTTATTACCGATGCTGATGACCAATTGGTGGGCGTAGGTATCTCAATGCCTTCTTTGTCGAAAGCTTTACAGAAAGCAAAAGGAAAGATGCTGCCTTTCGGATGGTATCATTTGCTTAAGGCACTGTTCCTTAAGCACGACAAAGTGCTCGATTTGTTGTTGGTGGCCATTAAGCCGGAATATATGAACAAGGGTGTCAATGCCTTGTTGTTCTCCGATTTGATTCCTGTCTATCAGCAGATGGGATTTGAATATGCCGAGAGCAATCCGGAATTGGAGCTGAATGGCAAGGTGCAAGCTCAGTGGGAGTATTTCCGTACAGAGATGCACAAGCGCAGAAGAGCTTATCATAAAATGATTGATTGATGAGATGAACGACAAGTATGTTTTTGAGTTGCCGATGAAGGTACGCGATTATGAATGCGACCTTCAAGGGATTGTCAATAATGCAAATTATCAGCATTATCTGGAACATACACGACATGAATTTCTAACTGCCGCCGGAGCTGATTTCGCCCGGTTGCACGAGGAAGGCATCGATCCCGTGGTGGCTCGCATCAATATGGCATTTAAAACTCCGCTTAGAAGTGGTGATTCATTTGTTTCGAAGCTTTATTTGCGTAAAGAAGGTATCAAGTTTGTATTTTATCAAGATATTTTCCGTTTGCCCGATATGAAAGTGGTGATTAAATCCACGGTCGAGACTGTTTGTGTGGTCAACGGCAAGCTGACAAGCGGAGAGCGTTTTGATAGCTTATTTGCTGCTTATTTAACAGAATGATATGGAAGAAGAGTTGTTGTGTCTGATGGCGTTGACCGAAATCCCGGGATTGGGTTCTGTGGGAATTCGTAATTTGCTGACTGCAGTAGGGGATGCAACAACTGTTTTTCGGGAACGTACGCATCTTACTGATTATATTCCGAAGTTGAATCCTCGGATTATCGCTGCTTTGGATGCTCCGGAAGCATTTAAAATAGCAGAGAAGGAGATGCGCTTTGTCGAGTCCAATCATATCCGGTGCTTGACACTTCAGTCGGAGGATTATCCGTCTCGCTTGCGGGAATGTGATGATGCTCCTTTTTTATTATTCTATAGAGGGAATGCCGACCTCAATGCTTTGCGGGTGATAAATATGGTAGGTACTCGTCATGCTACCGACTATGGAAAAGGAATTTGTGCCTCGTTTTTAGCTGATTTGAAAACCTTGGTGCCCGATGTGCTTGTTGTGAGTGGCTTGGCTTATGGGATTGATATCAATGCACACCGTGAGGCTTTGGCCAATCAGCTCGATACGGTTGGGGTTCTTGCTCATGGGCTTGATCGGATATATCCGGCAGTTCACCGGAATACGGCTGCTGAGATGGTCTCTCACGGTGGATTGCTTACAGAATATAAATCGGGTACGAATCCGGACAGACAAAATTTTGTATGCCGTAACCGGATAGTTGCTGGCATTGCCGATGCTACAATTGTGGTAGAATCGGCCGAGAAAGGTGGTAGTCTGATTACTGCGGAGATTGCAGAGAGTTACCATCGTGATTGTTTTGCTTTTCCCGGTCGGACGGGCGACCTTTATTCTAAAGGTTGCAATGCGCTGATTGCCTCTAATCGTGCAGCATTGATTCAGTCGGCCGAAGACTTTGTAAAAGCGATGTGCTGGGAGACTGCTTCTGTCGATAAAAGTCCGGAGGCTGTACAAAGACAGCTATTCCCCAATTTGACCGACGAAGAACAGATAGTGGTCGGTCTGTTGCAATCCAATGGTGATTTGCAAATCAATACGCTGGTGGTTCAAGCCAATATTCCTGTATATAAAATGAGTGCAATCCTTTTTGAGTTGGAAATGAAAGGGATGGTGCGAGCATTAGCAGGTGGTGTATACCATCTTTTAGGGTAGGCTATAGGTAGGGGTATAAAAAAAGGGATACCGCTGTATCCCAACCTTTGTTAACCTTAAATCTAATACTATGAAAAAAATCACATTGCAAATGTATGTTTTTCTGCAGTTCGCTCCAAATATTTACTTCCTTTCAGCTTCTTTTTTAATATTCTTTCACTTGTGTTTTATCGTTTTCGCACACAAACTATCATAATGTATGATTATGGTGCTATGATATAGCAATAAGTAAATTGATTTTGTATATATGGTGATAAATGGGGTCAGTCTGAAAAGCCTGTGGGTATGTTAAATTTACACTGTTAGTTTGCATA
>DYCT01000187.1:2678-4503 GCA_019417975.1 Bacteroides sp. | reverse complement strand
TAAAATTTTGATAACTGAGATTTAAGTGGAAATTACCGACCCACTGCATGCTTACATACCATTTCTACCCGCTGTCAAAACCGGTCAAGCCCAAATAATAACGCTACATAGAAAATAGCCCGATGCAACAACACCAACCCTTCGGATGTTACATATCGGACTACAAAGGTAAGAAAATATTTTCAACCAACAATTTTCTTAGCAAACTTTTCATTTTGAAGTGTTAAGCAATACCCAACAGTTCTATCTCGAACACAAGTGTAGAGCCTCCGGGTATGCCCGGCTGTGAAAACTTGCCATATCCCATCTCTGCCGGGATATATAATTCCCACTTGTCGCCCACACACATTTGTTGCAAAGCGATTATCCATCCGTCAATCAATTCATTCAATCGAAACGCCGGAGCTACTCCTCCGCGACTACTATCAAACTTTTTGCCATTGATGGTAAAGCCACTGTAATGTACTGTGACAATACTCCGCGGACTGGGATGACGACCATCGTTCGCTCCCGATGCCAATACCTTATAATATATACCTTTGGGCAACCCTTTCACTCCTTCTTCTTTCGATTTGTCCAACAGCCACTGCTTGTTAGCTTGTATATAATCTGCTTTTGTCATACCGATAATAAGTTTAAATATAAAATCTCCCCACAAAAATACAGTTTTTATCACATTAACCAAGTCTGCTGCATCCGGAGTCTTTCGCATAGAGTACCTTGCAGCCAATCTTCTCCTCTATAGTATACATCCATCTTTAAGGTAGATTAAGGCACAAGACATGCTCAAAACGAAACATTATGTGCATTTTTAAAGACTTTTGTTTTGAAGTACGATAGGTTTCGTTACCTTTGCAGGATAAATTCACAGGTAAACTATCTCATCCTGAGATGCGACCTATGTAAACCGAATATTAACTAATACCGAATAATTAAACATGAGTTTGAAAATTGTTGTTTTGGCGAAACAAGTTCCCGACACAAGAAATGTAGGGAAAGACGCCATGAAAGCTGACGGTACTATCAACCGAGCAGCATTGCCGGCCATCTTCAACCCTGAAGACTTAAATGCACTGGAACAGGCACTCCGGCTTAAAGACCGCTTCCCCGGTTCTACTATCACCATCTTAACTATGGGCCCCGGCCGTGCTGCTGATATCATTCGTGAAGGATTGTACAGAGGTGCCGACAACGGATATTTGTTGACCGACCGTGCGTTTGCCGGTGCTGATACCTTGGCTACTTCGTATGCATTGGCTACTGCTATCAAGAAAATAAACGATTATGATATTATCATCGGCGGACGTCAGGCTATCGACGGTGACACTGCACAGGTAGGCCCTCAAGTGGCAGAGAAACTGGGATTGACCCAAATCACTTATGCAGAAGAAATCATTGATGTGAAAAACAGACGTATTACCGTGAAAAGACATATCGATGGTGGTGTAGAAACAGTAGAAGGACCTCTTCCGATTGTTATCACTGTCAATGGTTCGGCCGCTCCTTGCCGCCCCCGAAACGCAAAGTTGGTGCAGAAGTATAAGCATGCCAAGACCATCACTGAAAAACAGCAAGGCAACTTGGACTATACAGAGCTATATGACAAGCACGACTATCTGAACTTGACAGAATGGAGTGTAGCCGATGTTAACGGCGACTTGGCACAATGTGGTCTATCCGGTTCACCTACCAAAGTAAAGGCCATCCAAAACATCGTATTCCAAGCCAAAGAAAGCAAGACTCTGTCTGCTTCAGACCGCGAGGTGGAAGATCTTATTGTCGAACTTTTAGCGAACCACACCATCGGATAATCAACTATGAACAA
>DYCT01000187.1:0-2668 GCA_019417975.1 Bacteroides sp. | reverse complement strand
TTTGTATATTGTGAAATAGAAGAAGGTATCGTGGCTGATGTCAGTCTCGAACTTCTCACCAAGGGCCGCTCTTTGGCCAATCAATTGAACTGCAAGTTGGAAGCTATCGTAGCCGGAACCGACTTGAACGACATCGAAAAACAAGTATTGCCTTATGGAGTAGATATCCTGCACGTATTTGATGCTCCGGGCTTATATCCTTATACTTCACTGCCACACACTTCTATCTTGGTAAACCTGTTTAAACAGGAAAAACCACAGGTATGCCTCATGGGGGCTACCGTAATCGGACGTGATTTAGGGCCTCGTGTCTCTTCTGCCTTGACAAGCGGTCTGACTGCCGACTGTACAGCATTGGAAATCGGTGACCATGAAGACAAGAAGGAAGGCAAGACTTATCAGAACCTGCTTTATCAGATTCGTCCTGCATTCGGTGGAAATATCGTGGCTACTATCGTCAACCCGGAACACCGTCCACAGATGGCTACCGTTCGTGAAGGTGTAATGAAAAAACAAATCCTTGATGCAAACTACAAGGGTGAAGTAATCCGCCACAATGTGAAAGAGTTTGTATCCGACACCGACTATGTGGTTAAAGTAATCGAACGCCATGTAGAAAAAGCCAAGAACAACTTGAAGGGCTCTCCTATCGTTGTTGCCGGTGGTTATGGCGTAGGTTCAAAAGAAAACTTCCAGTTGCTGTTCGACTTGGCTAAGGTACTCAATGCAGAAGTAGGTGCAAGTCGCGCTGCTGTGGATGCCGGCTTTATCGAGCATGACAGACAAATCGGTCAGACCGGCGTGACAGTACGACCGAAACTTTACATTGCCTGCGGTATTTCCGGACAGATTCAGCACATTGCCGGCATGCAGGAAAGCGGTATCATCATTTCTATCAACAACGACCCTAACGCACCAATCAATACGATTGCCGACTATGTAATCAACGGTACAGTAGAAGAGGTGGTTCCGAAAATGATAAAGTATTACAAACAAAACAGCAAATAAGATAGGAAATGGCTAATTTTTATTTAGATACACCGGAACTCAGACATCACCTGAACCATCCGTTAATGAAAAGAATTGTCGCACTGAAAGAGCGCGATTATAGAGATAAAGATGAGTACGACTATGCACCGGTCGATTTTGAAGATGCCATGGATAGCTATGACAAGGTACTGGAAATCGTAGGTGAAATTTGTGGCGACATCATTGCTCCAAACGCAGAAGGTGTTGACCACGAAGGTCCGACTGTAGCCAACGGAAGAGTGACTTATGCAAGTGGCACTACAGCTAATCTGGATGCAGTAACCAAAGCCGGACTGATGGGTGTGGGTATGCCACGCCGCTTCGGTGGATTGAATTTCCCCAATGTACCTTACATGATGGCTGCCGACATGGTATCCAGAAGTGATGCCGGTTTTGAAAACCTTTGGGGATTGCAAGACTGCGCCGAGACTCTTTACGAGTTTGGTAACGAAGACCAACGCAAACGCTACATCACACGTGTATGTCAAGGCGAAACCATGTCTATGGACTTAACTGAGCCGGATGCAGGTTCCGACCTTCAATCTGTAATGCTAAAAGCTACTTACTGCGAAAAAGACGATTGCTGGTATCTGAATGGAGTGAAGCGATTCATCACAAACGGTGATGCTGACATTCACTTGGTATTGGCTCGCTCGGAAGAAGGTACACACGACGGTCGTGGCTTGTCTATGTTTATCTACGACAAGCGCAACGGAGGTGTAAACGTACGTCGCATCGAAAACAAGATGGGTATTAAAGGCTCACCTACTTGCGAATTGGTATTTAAGAATGCAAAAGCAGAACTTTGCGGTGACCGCAAGTTAGGCTTAATCAAGTACGTCATGGCCTTGATGAACGGTGCCCGACTCGGTATCGCTGCTCAGGCTACCGGTCTGTCACAAGCTGCTTACAACGAAGCATTGGCATATGCAAAAGACCGTCGCCAGTTTGGTAAGGCCATTATCGAATTCCCGGCCGTAGAAGAAATTTTGTCTGTAATGAAAGCAAAACTGGATGCTTCACGTACCTTATTATATGAGACAGCACGCTATGTTGACATCTACAAAGCATTGGACGATATCTCCAAAGAGCGTAAACTGACTCCCGAAGAGCGTCAAGAGCAAAAGACATTCGCCAAGTTGGCCGATTCTTTCACGCCGCTTGCTAAAGGATTGGGTAGCGAATTTGCCAACCAAAATGCTTACGACTGTATCCAAATCCACGGTGGCTCAGGCTTTATGAAAGATTATGCTTGCGAACGCATCTACCGCGATGCTCGTATCACCAGCATTTATGAAGGAACTACTCAGCTCCAAGTGGTAGCAGCCATCCGCTATGTTACCAATGGTGCTTACCTGAACAGAATTCGTGAGTTCGAAGCCATGTCGGTAGCTCCTGAATTCGAAGGTTTGCAAAACCGCCTAAAAGCAATGGCAGACAAATATGCAGAAGCTGTAACTAAGATTGTAGATGCAAAAGATCAGGAATATCTTGATTTCTGCGCTCGTCGTCTGGTAGAAATGGCAGGCTACATCATCATGAGCCACCTAATGTTGCAAGACGCAAGCAAGAGCGAGCTGTTTACTCAGTCGGCTCAAGTATTCGTACGCTATGCTGAAGCTGAAGTTGACAAGCATAC
>DYCT01000186.1:2472-4613 GCA_019417975.1 Bacteroides sp. | reverse complement strand
CCGACGCCGCAGCAGCTTTGAAACCGGGCGAAGTGCTTCTTCTCGAAAACCTCCGCTTCTATCCTGAAGAGGAAGGCAAGCCTGTTGGCATCGACAAAGAAGATCCAGCATACGACGCAGCCAAGAAAGAAATGAAAGAGAGCCAGAAGGAATTCGCAAAAACTCTCGCAAGCTACGCTGACTGCTATGTTAACGATGCGTTCGGAACAGCACACCGCCGTCACGCTTCAACAGCTGTCATCGCCGACTATTTCGACGCTGACAACAAGATGCTCGGCTACTTGATGGAAAAAGAAGTTACAGCCGTTGAAAACGTGCTCAACAACATCAAGCGTCCGTTTACAGCAATCATGGGTGGTTCGAAAGTTTCTACCAAGATTGGCATCATCGAAAACCTTATGGACAAGGTTGACAACTTGATTCTCTGCGGTGGTATGACATATACTTTCGCAAAGGCTCAAGGTGGCAAGATTGGTGTTTCAATCTGCGAGAATGACAAGCTCGACCTCGCTCTCGACATCATCAAGAAAGCAAAAGAAAAAGGCGTGAACCTCGTGCTTGGAACTGACTGCGTGGCAGCCGACAAGTTCAGCAACGACGCCAACACTCAGGTCTGCCCATCAAACGACATCCCAGAAGGCTGGGAAGGTATGGATGCAGGTCCTGAAACACGCGAGCTCTTCGCAAACGCCATCAAGGACGCAAAGACAATCCTCTGGAACGGTCCTGCAGGCGTATTTGAATTCGACAACTTCACAGCCGGCTCACGCGCTATCGCAGACGCCATCGTAGAGGCTACTGAAAAGGGTGCGTTCTCACTCGTTGGCGGCGGCGACTCTGTTGCTTGCGTAAACAAGTTCGGCTTGGCTGACAAAGTATCGTACGTATCCACTGGCGGCGGCGCGCTTCTCGAGGCTATAGAGGGCAAAGTGCTTCCAGGAATCGCAGCCATCAAAGGCTAATACAGATTAACCGACAATAAAGAAACGTGCAACCCACACAGTTGCACGTTTCTTTTGTTTTTATTTTCTCTTGAACAGCGAAAGATCATATTTTTCATCGTAGCGATAAAGCTCGTAATTCTCATCAAGCACACCCTTGATGTTACTCTGTCCGTACTGGTAAACAAGTATCCATTCAGCCCGGCCAGAACGATAACAGTCTACGACCTTTTGCCGCAGCGATGGCCCATTCTCTATAGCCCAATCCTGAGTAGCGAAAAATCTGTAATCTGGCTCACGGCCTGCATAAATGTAGAATGTTGGGGAAATATCATATGCCACAAAAGTGTCGCACTTAGGCACATTGTCTGTCATTTCGATGCTTTTTTGAGTTAATCCCATAGGTTCTGCATTTGGCTTATAATAATGAAAAAGACGAATGTACAATACAACAATCAATATTACCACAACAGGAATCGCAATATACAGCCCCCTAAAATCAATAAGTTTGCGTATCTCCACCAACGAAATCATTATCAGAGGTAAATACGAGATAGCATAGTGCTCGAATGCATGGCTATTAAATATCCACACATAAGTCGGTACAACCGACAATGCCAAAAATATATTTACAAAACGTCTCTTACGCTTGATTAACGACAATGCACAAACTAACAACGGAAAACTCAGGCAAAAAAAGTAGAAAATAAAATACAACACATCCCTATAGACATGCGTTGCCCCACTAATGTAATGAGAATGTTCTGCATATTCAAGATTATACGAGAACATCGCATACCACATTTCATGAATGCCTCAACATATTTACAAAAAATATAATCGGACCTTTGCTGTCCCACAAATCGACATAAGGCAGACGTCCCTGACTCTAACCCTCACCAATTATGCTAAACATCGACTGGTCCAATTCCATAACGTTCCAAAACGGAGAACAACAGAAGCAAAAAAATGTTGTTATGGCAAATGCAGCAACACATATAAGCTTGGATAAGCAATCAATTTAACCCAAATCGGTCATTAGGGTGTGCTAGATTAACTAACAAAGCTGCTAAACACATCATAATGGGCAAGGATAACAATACTTGCGGAAATGGGCAGCGATGTTGCCCAAGGTGGGCACGGATGCTGCACAATTTCTAAACAATAGCTTTCATCGAAATAACTCAGTAAATGGAACAC
>DYCT01000186.1:0-2439 GCA_019417975.1 Bacteroides sp. | reverse complement strand
ATTCCAAATCGTCCATTAGCCCGTTTGTTTTTTTTATTCCTCCTTCCGCTAACCAATACAACAAAGAGGCGTAGCTCCTAACACGGAGCCGCGCCTCTTTAGATTATTAAGGAACGATGTTCCTCAGGCAATCTTATTACCTTTAAAGGCTGAATACCTTTATAAACTTAAAACCGAAATTCAATCTTATCTACTACTAACCTAAACCTAATATCCTAAAACCTAAAATCCATATTATTTCATTACAGAGAAAAGAATGTATCTTTCTTTTTACGCTTGCAAAATTACGCAAAATAGCGTGTATAATTTGACACTATTATAGCAGATATTGTGCGTAATATACACATATATAAGATTACTTCGCCTTCACGTAGTCAACGAAGGCGTAGGGCTGGTGGTGCTTCTCGTCTGTGGGATGCTCCTCACGGCTCACTCTTGTACTAAAAACCATAATACAAACGATCCAATTCCTTACTAACATTCTCTATTTTTCTTGGATAATAATCTCCCAGGAATTGGATTTCATCAAAGCATACACTATTAGAGTCATTCTGATATTTCTCTATAATAGATTTATACCTATTATCATTCTCTGTATTGTGATGTATTTTAGACATGTCTTCGCTAACTGTCCATGTGCAACAGTTCAAAGCTCCTCCCCATTTTTTGATAAAATCTTTCATCTGAACTTGATATATTCTACCTTTATAATCTGGATATAAAGCAATAAATTGCCCCATTGCTTCATTATCAAGTTTAGCATTCCCGATACCAGGAACAATGATAACGTCACGCGTTTGAAGTGCGTTGACATAAGCCCAACTTAATTCGTGATATTCAGAGAGTTTCAACTCTATAACATAAAAATGTTCCATAAGGATATTACGCATTCGTGTGGCAATATCATCATCATATACAGAAAGATTGGCTAATACAACAGCTTTCCCATCTTTATTTATATCGACAAATCTTAGGATTCCATCCGTATGCCCACAAATGTCCTTTGGGTCCCATGGTAGCCATACTATAGTTATATCATCATAATCCGAATTACACTCTTTGGGTTTGAAAGAATCCTGTATTTGTGTTTCTATCTCCTTTTGAGATAATCCTTCGTTTTCTCTCATCACTTTGTCTGTCATTACAATAAAAGATTGCGTGGTGTAGGAATTTGGAAGTCCTATTTCGCCGATAACAATATTGCCACCATCAATAACCAAAGAAGAATGATTGACGATAAAATTGTTTCCTTCAATCTTCTTCATCACCTTATCTGCATTAGTAATGTATTTTTCCTTTCCTTTTAGATAGTCGGGATTGTATACAAATTGAGAGAAACGCTCACTTGCATATTGTACTGGCATATAATCTCGACACCAATAATCCTTAGTCAAAGAAAGGGTTTCGTGTGCCACATTATTAGCATCAAGAATTTCACAAATATCCTTATAGATATTGGGACAATCTGTACACAACAACTTTGAAAAATAAACTTTATCTTTATATTGTTCTGTTATCATAGCTTTTCAACTTTTTTAAATCCCCATAATCTGTTGTCCTCTATATTGATTCGCGGCATAGGTTCCGCATAGCCCGACTTTTCATCAGTATCATCAATCCATTCAATACTAAACTTACCATTGTTAAGCATATTTGCTCCACCAAAGAAATCATACCAAAAATCATGAGGAGCCCAATCTTTTCTTTTTTCATTATTCTCCCATTCCTTTTTACCAGGCTCTATAGCTTTATAGCCTCTAATCAAGAAAGACGCATGATATTTCTTTTGTGGATCATCAAACAAAACATCTACTCCCGATGGATTCGGACATACAGCACCTAAAGCATAGCCAAATTCATCTTTCCCTTTCAGATATTTTATTTTATCTTTAATATAGCCATCATCCTCGTGGTAATAGAATTCGATGCAGGTCAACTTTAGTTTATATACATCCTTACAACCTCCATTAATAAGGAAATAGCCAGAGAAGAATGCAGCTTCTGCTATTTTCTTAAACTCTTCAAATAGGTTTGCTTCGCAACCTTCTGCTCCCTTAAACGCCTTCAAGGCTTGAAATAATCTTGATTCCATACTTATTGAATTATCTTTAGTTGTAAATCCCTATTGTGTTTTCAACCATTTATCCCAAATCGGTCGTACATTTGGGTTTAACGAATCTTTTGCAACTCATGTTTTTTGTAAACTTTATTACAAAAGTAGTCAAAACACAGCGAAGTGCAAAGATTCCAATCAATTATATTCTTACAGGAATCGCCCATGAAGTCTAATCAATTCTGAAAAATCATTAAAAAATGTATATGCGGCGCGTCTGAACGTTTTTTTATTGCCTAAAATTGCGTTTCTCGCGATTTCTTTTAGTAATTTTGTTCGTTAGTATAACATAAACTCAAAAATGAATAGTAAAACACTATCTAAAC
>DYCT01000185.1:1004-4627 GCA_019417975.1 Bacteroides sp. | reverse complement strand
TGCAAACTAACAGTGTAAATTTAACATACCCACAGGCTTTTCAGACTGACCCAGAATTTGACTAAATGCCATTTGCAGATTGAAATAGATAGCACCCATGACGATGGAGCAGACTACAAGAATAAGGTAGCTGCTGAACTCGTCCCAACCATAGTGTAATGCTGTCTGACGAGCTAAAACCCCAATGATGATGATTGTACCGAAAATCATCAGATGCAATGTAATATGTTCTATCTTTTTCTGTTCCATAGTGATATTTGCTAATCGTTTGCGTGCAAATGTATATCATTTATTTTTAGCAAAATGCGAGGTTTTGCCCGTCAGAGGGCTTTTGACGATATATTACATCAAATGTCACCACGTTACACTCTTTATAATGAGCGAGTTGTAACTTTCTTATTTTTCGGTGAAAATAGTTGATAAAGCAAGTTTGTAGGGCTTAAAACAAAGAACATCTGCACTATTTGTGACCAAACAATGCAGATATTCTAATGGTGGAGAGGGATACCTTATCAACAGGACAATGTACTATTTGTTCCCTTGTTGAGATATAATAGGATGTTTTGGCCTTGCTTATGTGTGACTCTGTTTGTTAGCCACTGCCTGAACTCTATGGAATGCCCGGTATCTATTTGATAGGAAATGGCAATAACCATCTCTAAATTATACACATCGGCACTATAGCCGTTATCCAATTTGATGTACTTGCGTACCTCGTACTCTTTTAAGATATTGGTTCTCAATATTCTTTTAATAGCTGCGTGGATAACCCCAGCCGTTGTATTGAACAGCTCGGCAATCTCCCAAGTGGTCATCCATACCTTGTAATCAGAGATATGGATACCTTGTCCGTTGTTGGTTATGATTCCTCGTTTCATATCTGTAGTTTATTTGAGTGAAATCTTATTGGCAGTTTCTCGCTTCTTAGAATTGACCAAATCGGCATAGATTTGAGTCGTGGTTACATTTTTATGCGTCAGCATCTTTGAAACCGTGTAGATGTCAGTACCCAAGGAGATTTGAATCACGGCATAGCTATGCCGGAATCCGTGGAAGGTAATGGGCTTGGTTATTCCAGCCTTTTTGAGCCAGTTCTTCAGTGGGTAGTTTATCATGCTCCGCTTCAAGCCTTTGAACACCTTGCCTGTTCCGGGCGTTCCGCATAGTTCGTATGCTTCATTGCTGATGGGCAGAGTCGCTTCCGTTTGTGTTTTCTGTGTTCTGATACGCAGACAATAGCCTTGGTCAGGGGCAATGTCAAAATCCTCCCATTGAAGGTTTTGAATATCACTGATGCGTAAACCCGTCAGACAGGCGAACAAAGAGGCGGCTTTCAATACGGGGATGTCGCAAGGTGTGGCGGCAAGTAGTTTCACCTCGTCCAGTGTCAGGTACTCTTTCTTTACTTCTTGCGGTTCAATCTTATCAAGGTAGTCATTTATATTCTCCCGAAACCATTTGTCCCGATAGGCAATCTTCAATAGACCTCGGAATGTGGAGTAGTAGCCGGATGCCGAATTGAGCGAGATGGAGCGGCTACTGCGTTTAAGCTGCTTGGCATGAAGCAGATACTCACGGAACTTTTTGCACAAGTCCACATTAACATCGCCAAATGTGCAATGACCTTTGACAAAGTTATGGAAATGCTGATAGACGAACTGCCACTTTTGGTCTTTGTTCCGACACATCTTTTTGAAGTAGGCAAGGAAGTCGGCCTTTTGCTTGGTCTTATCCAAGAAGCCGAACTCTTCATTGATGAGGGACTGTACCCGGATACAGCGGATGGCCTCCGCCTTGTTCAACATGTCGTTGTTGAACTCTCGTTCCATCTCGTTCTTGGGATGAGCATAGATGTAAATACCGAGGTACTCCCTGCGGCTCATCTGCATGGTTTCAGGGTTACGGACTGCCGGATAATAATCTAGATACAAGGAGATGCGGTTGTTACGAATCGCTCTCTGACGAACTGTTACTTTTGTACACGTGTGTGTCATGCTGTTTGATATTTAGAGTTTTACATTTGTTTGGTGCAAAGGAATACGGTGATTTCATGGTGACAACTGCCACCGAAAAATAACTTATTCAATCTTTGGGGCAGCGAGTAGTTTATCCAATTCGGTTTTCGAGATAAACGTATATTTACCCTTCTTCACCTTCGGGATATTGTGATACGTTGCGTAATGATAGAGCTGGTCACGAGTGAGGTTGAACTTCTCCATCGCCTCAGCCACGGTATAATACTTCGGTTCTTCGGGCGCCGCCACTCCTTTGGCTATATCCACATGCTTCTTGGAATAGTACACCATGATGCCCTCCTTCTTCTTCGGGATGGCATTCTTGGAAACAAAGCAGTAGACGGCGGATAAGGTCATGCCGAACTTCTCCTGTATTTCTTGGGTGCTGTACCATTCAGTGATGTCGGGGTTCGGTGCTTTCTTGGCAAAGTAAGCATCTATGTGCTTCTTGCTCCAGTAAGTCTTGCCCCGATTGAACGTCCGGGGGATATTGTGCTTCTTGGCTATCGCAAATATCCACGATTCTGCCACATTGAATTTCTCTTTGACTTCGGCTGTAGTATAGAAGTCGGTGATTGGAATAGTGTCTTTTGGATGCCTTTGTTCATAAGGACGTGCTTCTAACATTCGGTCAATATCTCCCTTACGAATGAAGGATAATCTGCTACTAATGCGAAACGCTTGTAACTTTCCAGCATAGACCATTTTATATATGGCTTGCTTACTCAGTCCTAACAAAGTCGCAGCCTCCTTGAATGACAGATATTCTTTGTCCTTGAAATCTGATATGGGCTGCTCACTGATGACCGTTTGAACCTTGGTTTCTACTTCTTGTATTCTCTTCTGCCGAACTCTTTCTTTGTATGCAAGATTGTTACATCGATGAGAGCAGAAGCGTGTAGTTAGTTTTTGAGCGTAAAATACTGTTCCACAGTATTCACATACTTTCTTGATTTTTGTCTTACTTGTTGCCATATTCGTTACTTTTAGAGGTTTAATTCTCTTGTTATTTCTCCAATTTGTTCAGCCATCGTAAATCATAGTCAACCATAGTCAACTTTATCCACTACCTTTCCAACCCTAAAGCCGGAGGATAACAAGCGAGTAACAAATACGGTACAAAAATGAGCTGAAAAAGCCCTATAAACGATGACTATCGCTTATAAGGCTAAAAAGAAAGTCGCTCAAAATGAACGCCTTAATAATCGTTGATGATATATGCTAATCGTTGGTAATTACCGCTCACTTACCGATGCAGAGCATCTAACACATTGATAATCAGACATGAACACAATGCAGGAACAGAGTTTGAGCCGTTGTTGAAAACGGCGGTTTTTCTTCTGCAAATCATTGATTATCAATCCAATATGCCGTAGTGTTCCTGTTTGTTTTCTCTTGTTTTCATGTCCTACTTTCCAATACAGAGCGTGTAACACTCTGAATATCAGTGTTTATAGTGTATATCGGTCGGTAATTGAGCCGTTGGTCACACTCTTTGTACTTCCCTGTTAATCCTTTGAATATCAGCGGTTTTGCTATTTCGCCATGATTTGACCTTCCATTGGGGAGATGTCTTCCAATTAACATTTTCTACTTTCCCACGCAGCT
>DYCT01000185.1:0-994 GCA_019417975.1 Bacteroides sp. | reverse complement strand
GACGATAGTTGAGCCGTTGTCCTTTTGAAAACATTTTAGCTTGATTATCAGCTATTTGTCTAAGTTTTGCTTTCTCTTCTTTTCATTTTGAACCTAATTTCGCAGATTGCAAAATTAACATATTTAATATTCAATAACACGATATTGCTATGTGCTCATGTCAAAACGTAGCGTAATCTTGCTTTGTTCTGCAGATCCAGTTGTTCAACATGAACACCTCGAAGAACTTGTATGTGTTCATTCTGGCATATGCTTTCATGCTTTTTGGAGAATGCAATTCTATCTTGGCTCGACATCTTGCCGATAAGATGTATGAGTTGCAATCTATATTACCTGTTCTAATGATGATGCAAAATTACCACAAATACTTTTCATTGTGGCATTTTTATACTGAAATCAGTCAAAACACCTCAAAATTTAACTTTCTTCAGTAAAGAGAAAGAAAAAATGGAGTATCAGCTATTCATACAAGTTTATTTCGTCATATACATATATATGGCTTTCATAAACCTGTAAACTCAATCTCTGTTCCTGTTCTAAGCCATTTGAGGTCATGACATTTGAGTTTGGAGAACATGTATATATACATGAGTAAGTCTAAACTTAAACTTACATGCCATAAGTTGAGCCCGATGGCTGCTCATTGACGGCTGGGTCAGTCTTTCTTTTTTCTCCTTGCTGAATTACTTCTTTCTTTTGCTTCTGTGAATCGTTGCAAGAACCGTATTGCGTTTACTCTCGACATCCTAATCCCCAGGTGTACCTTCCTCATGTTCCCTTCCTTGTGCGTTCTCCGTCTTTTTCATCGTATTTGCACCCCCAATCTCTTCATGCTGTTGCTCAGTTTCCGACCATCCTTCAACGGCTATCTGCACGATATTTGTTCATCGCTTGTTTATCTGATATAGATACCTGTTTCCTTTACCTAACACCGACTATTTGATTTTCTGCACTTTTCTCCACTTCTTATTTTGGACGAAGCAGACACACTTAC
>DYCT01000184.1 GCA_019417975.1 Bacteroides sp. | reverse complement strand
CTTTCAGATCTTCGAAATGCTGTTGGTGGCGACGGTTTATAATCGTTGAAGCTGCTTTAAAGCGATTCCAGATTTCTTCGCGCAGCTCTTTGGCTACAGGGCCTGTCTCGCGAAATTCCTGATGCAGCTTCTGTAATTGATGAAAAGCAGATATGACATCGGTCTCTTCGGCTAACTTTTCTGCTGCTTCGCACAAAGAAGTCTTTATCTCCAGATTCTTTTTGAAATCGTATTCGCGGAATTCATTATTTAATTTGATGATATCGTAGAATTTCTCGGAATAGAGCTGATAACTTTTCCATAAGTCGTTGACTTGGCTGGCCGGTATCAACTTGATTTCATTCCACTGTTGCTGTAGCTGTTTAAATTCGTTGTATGAGTTGTTGGCTTCTTCAGGATGCGCAACCAGCTCTTTCATTTTTTCAATGATGCTCAATTTGATGGCTAAGTTCTTTTCTTTTTCCTTTTCTTGAGCTTCCATCAGTGCATTGCGCTTTTCCTTGATAACACCCAGCAACGATTTTAGTGTCTCTTCTGTTCCGTCCGGTTCGTATCGGAAATCTTCGGGGGCACCACCGCCTTCGACGAAAACTTTCTTGGCGTTTTCTTGTAGGGCTTTATGCAGTTTGTAGAAGTTTTGCTTCAACGCGTCTACTTCTTGCTTGTTTGCATTCTCTGCATCAGCGGCAATTTCTCTCAGTCTTTCAATAATTTCTTCTTTGGAAGTCTTGGGCGTATTGGCAGCCTGATTGGGTTCTACTGTTTCTATCTCAGAGGTAGTATGAGCTTGGCTTTCTGCTACTTCGTTTACATTCTTTTCTTCTTCTAATTTTCCTTGTTCCAAAGGTAGATTAGTGTCATGAGAGTCCATCATTGTTCTATTGTTTTATAAGTATATGATTCGGTCTTTGAACAAATTCTTTCACAAATAAAGGAAATAATCTGAATATAACCTGCTTTTTAAACTTGTTTTTTGCTTTTCCTCTTCATCTTTTGCATTTTAATGAGCTTTTAAGACAGTAATACTGTGATTCCCATATAGAGTAACATGCCGATGATGTCGTTGGTGATGGCGATAAACGGACCGGTTGCAATGGCCGGGTCTATTTTCAAACGTTCTAAGGTCATGGGCACTAATGTACCAAAGGTAGAAGCGAACATAACAACGGCAAACAAACTGATTGATACCGAATAGGTGACAGTGGCAGTCGCTCCAAATCGGATGACGTTGTAGACGTAGACCAACAGCGAGATGATGCTGGCATTGATGAGGGCGACAACCGATTCTTTCAATACTTGTCGATATACATCTTTGGCATTGAGCGAACTGTTAGCTAAACCTTGTACGATAAGTGCAGACGATTGGGTTCCCACATTACCACCCGTACCACCAATAAGCGGAATATAAAGAGCCATTTCCGGATATTGGGCAAATGTAGAATCGAAGTTTCCTAAAATCATGGAGTTACCGATACCGCCGAGCATTCCGATGATTAGCCAGGGAAGACGGGCGGATGTTTGACGGATGACACTATCGTCCGATTCTACATCTTGTGAAAGACCGGATGCTAACTGATAGTCGCGTTCGGCTTGTTCACGAACTTCATCCATTACGTCATCGACCGTGATACGTCCTACCAAGCGTCCGATGCTGTCTACTACCGGGATGGCTACCAAGTCGTATTTCTCAATGGTTTGTACCACTTCTTCAATCGGGGTTTCTACACGCACTGAGATAGGGTCCTTCTTCATTACATGCTTCACTTTCGATACGGAAGGGCTTGTAATCATTTTCTTAAGCGGGAAGACACCTCGCAGGCGTTCATCATCGTCTACTACATATACATAATAGATTTCGTCCATCTCTTCGGCTTGCAGGCGCATCTCTTTTAGACATTCGGGCATACTCCAATTCTCGTTTACGATAACCATTTCTGTGCCCATGATACCACCGGCGGTATCTTCGTCGTATTTCAACAAGTCGACGATGTCGCCGGCTTGGTCTATATCTTCGATGTGCGAAAGTACCTCTTCCTGTTTCTCTTCATCCATCTCACGGATGATGTCTACCGCATCATCTGTGTCCATATGGTCGAGGAAGCGTTTGGCAATAGTCTCTGAAGGCAGAATCTCCAAGAACTCTTTACGCACATCCTCATCCATTTCGATGAGTACATCGGCAGCCGTGTCGTTGTCGAGCAGCAGATAGATGAATCTGGCTTCTTGTGGATTCAGCTCATTGCAGAGTTCGGCAATGTCGGCCGGGTGTAAATCGGCCAATAGCTCCTTGATTTTGTCCGGCTCTTTTGCCTCTATCAGGCTTTTTATCTGTTCGATATATTCTTCATTCATGCGACTCGTCGTTTGAGGGTTCCACAATAGGGTGGAGAGATAAATTTTGTTCCACCAAGTTGGTCAGTGCAATAAATTCTTCAACAGACAACTGTTCTGGACGTTTGTTGCAGATAGGGTTTGTATAAAGTTCTGCTTCTTTACCCAAAAGGGGTTTAAGTGAGTTGCGCAAGGTTTTGCGTCGTTGGTTGAAAGTGGTTTTCACTACTTGTTTAAACAGCTTTTCATCGCAACCCAATTGATGAGTGTCGTTGCGCGTCATGCGAATGACTGCACTCTTTACCTTTGGGGGAGGATTGAATACATGTTCATGTACGGTGAATAGGTATTCCACTTTATACCAAGCTTGAATCAATACGCTCAAGATTCCATAGGTCTTATTACCGGGTGAAGCAGCAATACGTTCGGCCACTTCTTTCTGTATCATACCGGTGCAGCCGGGAATCAAGTCTTTGTAATCAAGCATCTTGAAGAAAATCTGACTGGATATATTATAAGGATAATTTCCGGTAAGGATAAATGGATTTCCATCGAAGAGATGCTGAAGATTCATCTTCAGAAAATCGTCTTCGATGATGTTATTCCCTAAGGCAGGATAGTTCTGATGTAGGTATTCTACCGATTCATAATCCACTTCAACCACTTTCACCGGTCGCTCTTTGGGTATGAGGAACTGGGTAAGGACGCCCATGCCGGGGCCTACTTCCAGAATCGGAAGGCCGGGGTATATATCTACTGTGTCCGCAATGGCTTGTGCGATGCTTAAGTCTTTTAAGAAATGCTGTCCAAGGAACTTTTTGGGTTTTACCAATTTCATTCTCGTTAAAATTATCGGTTAATTTATATGCTTTTTGCATATATCCATCTATCCTGCTATATTTGCAGTCTGCAAATGTATCAATAAAACTTATATTAAAGATTATACTCGGTTGAAAAAGATACTAAAAAAGGCGTTAAAGGTAATGTTGCCCTTGGCTTTGGGCGGTTTCATTCTGGTATGGGTATATCGTGATTTTGATTTTTCACGTGTCGGTGAGGTGTTGTTTGGAGGAATGGACTATGGGTGGATGTTGCTTTCTCTTGTTTTTGGCGTGTTCAGTCATTTGTTTCGAGGCTGGCGTTGGAAGCAGACATTGGCTCCGCTTGGCGAATACCCTTCGAGCAAAACATGTGTGAATGCTATCTTTATTTCCTATGCAGCCAATTTGATTCTTCCTCGGGTGGGCGAAGTTTCACGTTGTGGAGTGTTGAGTAAGTATGAGGGTGTTTCTTTTTCCAAATCGTTGGGTACAGTCGTTACAGAACGTTTGATAGATGCTTGTTGCATCCTGTTTCTTACAGGTATTACTCTGTTGCTTCAATTAGACCTTTTTCGACAATTTTTCTTGGATACAGGTACCGGTTGGGAGTTTCTGACTCGTCCCTTGTCTTCTCCTCTCTTCTATGTGGGGTTGATCGGTGGAATACTTTTGCTGACACTCCTATATTATTTGCTTCGTAGCTTATCATTCTTCTCTCGATTGAAGCGTGTCGTCTTTAATATATGGGAGGGTGTGTTCTCTTTGCGGAAAGTACAGGATAAAGGGAGGTTTCTCTTTTATACAATAGCCATTTGGGCTTGTTATTTTCTGCATTTCTATTTGACTTTTTATTGTTTCGATTTCACACAGCATTTGGGGGCAGAGGCAGGACTTGTCCTTTTTGTAGTAGGTACGATTGCAGTCATTGTGCCTACCCCGAATGGAGCAGGTCCTTGGCATTTCGCTGTAATCACCATGATGGGCTTTTATGGTGTATCAAAGGGAGATGCAGGAATTTTTGCTTTACTTGTGCATGGAATTCAAACTTTTTTGATAATTTTGTTGGGAATTTATGGGGCGATGGTGTTGTCGCTCTCTAATAAAAAGAAAACCTATGAAAACAATTGAATCCTTAAATCCACAGAACGTGTGGAAGCACTTTTATGCATTGACACAGGTGCCTCGTCCTTCCGGCCACTTGAAACCGGTACAAACGTTTTTGGTGAACTATGGTAAAAGTCTGAATTTAGAGTCTTTTTTAGACGAAGTAGGGAATGTTATCATCCGTAAACCTGCTACTCCGGGTATGGAGAACCGAAAAGGGGTAATCTTGCAGGCACACATGGATATGGTACCTCAGAAGAATAATGATAAAGTACATGATTTTATAAAAGATCCGATAGAAACCGTTATCGATGGTGATTGGGTAAAGGCCAATGGTACTACGTTAGGAGCCGATAACGGTATGGGTGTGGCTGCTATCATGGCAGTGCTTGAAGACAATACATTGAAGCA
>DYCT01000183.1 GCA_019417975.1 Bacteroides sp. | reverse complement strand
CTCCCAAGGAGAGCCACCGAATACTTCCACAAACGGTTCATTTTCTATTGCTGCCATACTTGTCTGATTTAAGTTTTACGATATGACAAATATAGCATTTTATTCGAAAAACCTACTACAAAAAGATATAAAAAGTGATAACAACCGAATTATTTACTGGCTTTCATTGCACGGATAATCGCTGAAGTAAACCCGGCATGGTCCAGCTCATTTATACCTCGGATGGTCAAACCGCCCGGAGTGGTCACCTTATCGATTTCGACCGACGGATGTGTATCATTATCCAGAATCAGCCTTGCAGCTCCTTCAAGCGATTGAGCCACCATCCGCATCGCATCTTTCGGGCGAACACCCATTTCTACTCCTGCCTGCATAGCTGCCTGAATATATTTCAAGGCATAGGCAATACCACAAGAGGTAAGCGAGGTGGTAGCTGCTATCTGACTTTCGGGTATCAGCATACTCATTCCCATCTCGTCGAATAGGCGAACCAACAAAGTTTCTTGCACCTCGTCTGCCCCTGATGAGGCTATAAGCGTCATACTAGCCAGCCGACTGATGGCCGTATTCGGTATCACTCGGAAAAGGGCTTTGGCAGGCGACCACTTCCGCAAATCATCAAACGAAATGCCGGCTGCTACTGACACGACAAGCTGTTCTTCCCGAATCGTGAGCTTACTCATCACTTCTTGCATCAGCCAAGGCTTCACTGCCAAAATCACCATATCGGCACTTGCCACTGCTACTTGATTATCGTGTGTTATGTTTATCGCCGGATAGTCGGCTTTCAAGGCTTCCAATTTAGGAAGAGAAGGATTGGACACCCAAATATCTTGCGCCACCACCATTGTGCCTTGTGCCAAGCCACGTGCAATAGCTCCACCCATATTTCCGGCACCTATTATTGCTATTTTCATCTTTTTCTCTACTATAAATATAAAAACAGAACTACCGTTAAAATGCGCTGGACTTCAAACGCAGCCCTACTGTTTCCTCTAAGTTAAACAACAAATTTAGGTTATGTACAGCCTGCCCGCTGGCGCCTTTCAGCAAATTGTCGATACACGACACCACCAACAACTTATCGCCATGGCGCTCCAAATGGATTAAGCACTTGTTGGTATTAATCACTTGCTTCAAGTCGATATTCTCTTTGATAATATGCACAAACGAGTCTTCGCTATAATATTCTTCGTAGATACGATACAGTTCATCGAGCGAAACCTTGCTCTTCAATAACAGAGTCGTAAAAATGCCACGTGGGAAATCACCTTGATAAGGGATAAAATCTATCTCTGAATCGAAACTATTTTGCAATTGCTTAAGGCTCTGCTTAATTTCCTCCAGTTCCGGATGTTCGAAAGCCTGGCATACACTCAGGTTATTGCTACGCCACGAAAAATAGCCGGAAGCATCGGGACGCGCTCCTGCCTCTGTACTGCCGGCAATGGCGTTGACCATAATATCACCACTAAGCATCAACTGTTTGGCCAATGGGAGCAAGCCCAACTCAATACAGGTAGCAAAACCACCCGGATTGGCTACATACTTGCTATGACAAATGGCACGTCGGTTTAATTCGGGCAAGCCGTAAATAAACTCATGCTCCTGCTCCTTCGAACGATAGTCGGCCGACAAATCGATAATCTTAAGTTCTTCCGGCAAATTATGGCTCTCCAGAAAGCGACGTGTCTCGCCATTCGGCGAACAAAAGAACAAGACATCGATATCGCCAAGTGGCAAATCGTCTGTAAACACCAGGTCGCACTCACCATAAAGTCCTTCGTGTACCGATGCTATTTGTTTCCCTACATGGCTCACACTGTTCACAAAAACAATCTCTGCGTCGGGGTGATTAATCAACAAGCGAACCAGTTCGCCTGCCGAATATTCTGTTCCTCCAATAATCCCTACTTTTATCATGATGCTAAATACTGTACTTTTCTACAGACTGATAATTTATTTTTGTTCCATAATATTGGGAATGACCCGAGTCAGTGCATGCTTCACTTCGGTTTTGGAGACTCCCTCGCGCAATGCCAACAAAATGGTGTCATCGCCGGCAATCGTACCAAGCACCTCATGCATATTCATCATATCGATATCATATGCCAAACTGCTGGCATATCCCGGTCGAGTTTTGAGAACAGCCAGATTACCGGAAAACTCAATCGACAAGAAACCTGTGTTAAGTAACATCTCCGACACCGGATGCACTTCTACCGCGCGCTTATACATTGTGGTATTGGGTAACACATATACATAATTGCCATTCATACTGGCAGCCTTTGCCACCTTCAATTGTTTCAAATCGCGCGAAAGTGTAGCTTGAGTCAGCTCAAAACCAGCCTCTGCCAATTCGTTCAGCAATTCGTCTTGGCTCCCCACTTCCTTGCTGGAAACAATCATCTTTATAGCATCCAATCTGCCATTCTTATTCTTCTTCATTATTGCATATTTATTCTTGATGATTGCAAATATATGCAATGTTTCCTGAAAGCATACTCCCAAAAGCCCTATTTTCACTTTATTCGCATTTATTTCATGAATAAATTGCATAAATATGCATTCCGCTCGACAAGCTACATTCCGACTGTTTTTACTCCTCCAAAAAGCAATAGCGTTTGCTATGATATGAATAATATCACACCAATACAACCCGGCCATCCATCAGCATTGAACATATCAACCGCATCACTGTCGATTAAAAACAAGCATTGGGAGCGACCGAAAGTTGATGAAAACAACAATTCAAACCAATTAGCACTTTCCTAAAAATAATCTATTAAAAACAGGGCTTGTTATGCGCATTTTTCTTATTTTTGCCAATTATGCAAAGATGTGCTTGGCAAAGTCCGGCTAATCAATACGAAAATGAGAGTAATCAATTTAATAAAGAGCAATGAAAGAACCGCTTTCTCCTTTGAAATACTGCCACCCATAAAAGGAACCGGCATAGAGAAAGTATACCAGACAATTGATGCACTGCGGGAGTTCGACCCGAAGTACATCAATATTACCACACATCGGAGCGAATATGTGTACAAGGACTTAGGGAACGGACTTTATCAGAAACAGAAAATGCGCCGACGCCCAGGTACTGTAGCTGTTGCTGCTGCCATCCAAAACAAATATAACATAACAGTAGTACCTCACATCCTCTGCAGTGGCTTTACACGCGAAGAGACGGAATACGTACTGCTCGACCTTCAATTTCTGAACATCACCGACTTGCTTGTGCTCAGAGGCGATAAAGGTAAAAACGATACACTGTTTGTACCCGAAGGTAATGGATATCATCATGCCATCGAACTACAGAAGCAAATTAATGATTTCAACCAAGGACTTTTTGTAGATGGATCACCCATTAAGGTAACCGATACGCCATTCTCGTATGGGGTGGCCTGCTATCCGGAGAAGCACGAAGAGGCTCCCAACACCGAATGGGACATCTATTGGCTGAAAAAGAAAGTGGAGGCAGGAGCTGAATATGCAGTGACACAACTGTTTTTCGACAACAATAAATATTTCGATTTCGTGCGACGGGTACGCGAAGCGGGCATCAACATCCCCATCATCCCCGGCATCAAACCTTTTTCAAAGCTGACACAGATGAACACCATCCCAAAAACGTTTAAGGTAGACATCCCGGATGCGTTGGCACAAGAAATCGTAAAGTGCAAAACCGACGAAGAAGCCAAACAGGTAGGTATCGAATGGGGCATCGCTCAATGTCGCGAACTAATGCAACATGGAGTGCCCAGCATCCATTTTTATACCGTCTCTGCCGTTGACAGCATCCGTCATATAGCTAAGGAGGTCTATTAACCATGTTCTTCAAAGACATCATCGGACAAGAAGATATCAAAGAGAAATTCCGTCAGGAAATCAAAGAAGGTCGTGTGCCTCATGCACAATTGTTCTGCGGTCCTGAAGGTGTGGGCAAACTGCCTTTGGCCATTGCCTATGCACGCTATCTGTGCTGCACAAATCGTGGCGAAACCGATGCCTGTGGCACTTGTCCTTCGTGTGTCAAGTTTAACAAGCTTGTTCATCCCGACTTACATTTTGTATTCCCGGTAGTGAAAAAGAAAAGCGGAAAAGAAGTCGTTTCGGATGATTATATTGCCGAATGGAGACCTTTCGTTTTAGCCAATCCTTATTTCAGTCTGAACCATTGGCTTGACGCAATGGATACCGACAATGCACAGGCTTTGATATATGCTAAAGAAAGCGATGAAATCACCCGAAAGCTAAGCCTGAAGTCGAGCGAAGGGGGATATAAAATCATGATTGTGTGGCTACCAGAAAAGATGCATCCGGTATGCGCCAACAAAATGCTGAAACTGTTGGAAGAGCCTCCTGCACAAACAGCGTTCATCCTGATATCGGAAGCACCCGAACAAATCTTGCCAACCATACTGAGTCGGACACAGCGCATCAACATACGAACAATCGACAAACAGGATATAGAGAAAGCGCTCATCGAAAAATCGGGTCTACAACAAGCCGATGCTGCAGACGTGGCTCACCAAGCCAATGGAAGTTATGTGAAAGCATTGGAGACAATCCACCTGAACGAAGACAGCCATCTGTTCTTCGAACTGTTTGTCGGCCTCATGCGCTTGGCTTATATGCGCAAAATAAAAGAGATGAAGCTATGGAGCGAACAACTGGCTGCAATGGGACGCGAA
>DYCT01000182.1 GCA_019417975.1 Bacteroides sp. | reverse complement strand
GTAGATACAACAAGCGGTTACTACCCGTTTTAGAGAGGAGAAGTAACCGCTTGTGTTTTAAATGCTAAGATAGAGCTTTATGCTTTCTTGGTTTTGCAGCATGCCGCTTTCTTAGTAGTCTTTTCCTTGGCAGTGGTGCCTTTGGCTTTTTCCAATTTACTTTGTAGTTTTTCCACTTCCTTATGGAGCTCTGTCAGTTCATCGCCCTGATTCTTGATAGTGGTGAGCAAAGAGTTGAGCTCTTCGTCGTCTACATCTTCCGGGAAAAGTGCATTTACGCGGCTGATAAAGTCACCGAGGATGTTCATGTAGTTTGTAAACGCATCGTACGGAGAATCGTAGATACCGCGGTCTAATCCTACTCCTGAATTCTTGGTAGTCATGAAGCGGAAGTTGTTACTTGCCTGCAGATAGTCCCAATCTTGTTTGATGCGACGGTCGTTGCAAAGGTGTACACGCTCGGCGATGCTGTATAGCTTGTTGAACGCTTCGCGTTGCAAGGTATTACCCAACCATGTGCTGATGTCGCGCTCTTCGTCGCACCATGACATGGGGTAAGCTACATCTACAGCGGATACCGACTTCAGTTTGGTGACGATTTCGGTAGGTGTGCTGAATGTGATGCCACGTTCTTTAGCACATGCCGGCAGGGCTTTCATGAATTCCAAAATGTTGGAAGAAAGTGGTTGGGCAACACCCAGTGCGCTTAGTTCCATGAAAATATTGATAACTTGTTCTTCTTCGGGGAAAGCAGCAATCCAGTCCATATATTTGTCGGCAAAGAGAGGATATTCGTTCCAGTCGCTATTGTTGAAACGCAAGCTGATATCGTCTGACAACTTAAAGTCGCGGAGCAACAGTTTCAAGCTTGGAGCCAGGTTGCAGTGGTATACATAGTGCGGGCTCTTCCATCCCAAGATGTGCTTAGCACCTTCTGTCAGCATTCCTTTGAAGCCCATATCGGCTACCACAGCACCGATTTCGTCGCTGTAGATAAGGCTTGAGTTGCGGAACACTTTCGGAGCTTTGCCAAACAGCTGTTTGATTTTGTCGCTTTGGCGTTTGACTTCTTCGCGGAAGCAGTCTTCGTTGGCCAAAGAAGAAAGACCGTGTGAGTAAGGTTCACAGAGGAATTCGCAGCAGCCTGTTTCGTTGATTTGGCGGAGCAGGTCGATGACACAAGGAGCATGGATTTCCATTTGTTCCAATGCTACACCGGATATAGAGAAAGCTACTTTGAATGCACCATTCGAATTTTTAATCATCTCGATGAGAGCTGCAAGCGCCGGCTTGTATGAACGCTCCACTACATCAGCCATACCGGTTTCGTTAGCGTAGTCATCGTAGTAATAATGATCAAAGCCTATATCAAAGAAGCGATACCGTTTCAGATGTACGATTTGATGTATCTCAAAATAAAGACAGATTGTTTTCATATCTATGTTATGTTATTTTTTTTGTTAGCGATAATTTTTTAAAACCTCTTCGTAGATACGGCGTACTTTCAAGCCTACGTCTTCCCACTTGATGTTGTCTACTTCTTTTTTACCTTCGTCTCTCAAGTATTCATAAAGAGCGGGGTATGTGCAGATGGCGTAGATGGCATCAGCCATGGCTTGGATATCCCAATAGTCTGTCTTGATGCATTTCTCTAAGATTTCTGCGCAACCACTCTGTTTAGAGATGATACTCGGCACACTGCACTGCATGGCTTCGAGGGGCGAGATACCAAATGGCTCGGATACAGAAGGCATGATATATACATCACTGGCTTTCAGTACTTCGTATACTTGCTTTCCTTTCATGAATCCGGGGAAATGGAAGCGGTCTGCAATGCCTCGTTCTGCAGCTAAATCAATCATTTGGTTCATCATATCACCACTTCCGGCCATTACGAAGCGGATGTTTTTGGTACGTTTCAGTACCAGGGCTGCAGCTTCTACAAAATATTCAGGACCTTTTTGCATGGTGATACGTCCCAAGAAAGTAACCACTTTCTCTTTCGGGTTCTTTTTCGGTACAATATCCAAAATCTCTTGCGACAGAGGAGATACAGCATTGTGTACGGTCGACACTTTTTTGGGGTCTTGATGATATTTGTTGATAACGGTTTGGCGTGTCAGCTCACTCACACACATGATGTGGTCGGCATGGTCCATACCGTTTTTCTCGATGGCATAGACAGTTGGGTTTACATTGCCACGGCTACGGTCGAAGTCGGTTGCGTGCACATGGATTACCAAGGGTTTGCCCGATACCTGTTTGGCATGGATGCCGGCAGGGTAGGTAAGCCAGTCGTGTGAGTGGATGATGTCAAATTCCTGTTGACGGGCCACCACACCTGCTACGATAGAGTAGTTGTTTATTTCTTCGTGCAAGTTGTCGGGATAACGTCCGGAAAACTCCATGCAACCCATATCGTTGGTGTTCATGTAGCCAAAGTCGGCATAGATGTGATCGCGCAGGTCGAAATAGTCTTGTGGGTTCATGCGGTTACCTACACGGCTGTTTACATAGTCCCAATTGACATCCTTCCATACGATGGGCACACTGTTCATTCCGATAATTTTCAAAAAGCTTTGGTCTTCGTCGCCCCACGGCTTGGGAATACAGAAAGTGATTTGCATATCTTCCTGTTTCGACATACCTTTTGTCAGACCATAGCTGGCGGTTCCGAGTCCACCTAAGATGTGAGGAGGAAACTCCCAACCAAACATTAATACTTTCATACGTCTGCTCCTCCTTTTGCTTGGTTAATATACATGTTGAGTCGTTTTAATGTACGTAGAATCTCAGCTACGTTCATTGCAAATGATACGGCACCACGTCCGCGGAAAGGTGGGTTACCATCGAATACTTCGGGGATGGAACCGATACAATGGCGAGTCATCTCGTCTTCCAGACCTACCATCTGGCGTTCTACAAACGAGATACCGCTCATTTTGTAGATGCGTAGGTAAGCTTCTGTATAGAATCCCATTAACCAAGGCCAAGCGGTACCCTGATGGTAAGAGAAGTCTCTGTCGCGTTGTGGTCCTACATAATTGGGGTTATAGCCACCGCTTTTCGGACTGAGTGAACGGATTCCCTTAGGAGTAAGCAATTCGCGAGTTGTGATATCGAGTATGCGTTTCTTTTGGGATTGTTCCAGCGGAGAAAAATCGAATGCAACGGTAAACAGCATGTTGGGGCGTACGCTCCAGTCCATCATATTTCCATCTACATAGTCGAATAAATAGCCATATTCGTTTAGGAATGTATCGATGAATGATTTTCCCGATTTGGCTGCCAACTCTTCCAGTAAGGATGCGTATACCGCATTGCCACTTTCGAGGCTTATCTCTGCTGTGAAGCGTAGGGCATTGTACCAAAGTGCATTGAATTCAACGATATAGCCTGTTCGTGGAGTCACCGGGCGACCATCTACAGTGGAGTTCATCCAAGTAATGGTTTTGTCACGACCATTTGCGTAAAGCAATCCATTATCGTGCAAGAACAAGTTGTCATGTTTGCCTAAACGGATAAACTCAATAATGCTTTCCAGTAAATCGCCGTATTTCTGACGACACTGTTCATGTGAGGTGGCTTTGGCGTATTGTTGGATGGTCCAGATGGCCCATAGCAATACATCGGGGTGTTCCATTTCGTAGATATGCGATTCGTTGTCGGCCTCTTTGTTGATGAAGTGGCGGATGGCAATCCGTGCAGTCTCCATAGCCGATTCGAATTCGTCAATCTCGTTGATAGCTAGGGTAAGACCTGGCAATGCAATAAACATGTCTCGGGCCCGGCATTTGAACCAAGGGTATCCTGCCAAGATGCAGTGTTTGTTACCCTGCTTGTTGTGGAACTGGTGTGCCGAGTTGATGAGACAGTGTTGGAAACTGTCGCGTGGGGTACGGTCGTCGACTTCTTCTTGGAATGTCTTTTTCAACTGACGGGTATTTACTTCGGAAATACCGGCAGAGAACACAATGCTTTCGCCTTTTTTGATGTCTACTTCGAAATAACCCGGAACGTAGAGGTCTTCGTTGAAATCGTATCCACGTTCTTGTTCTTTCGGGTATTCGATGCCTCTGTACCAATCGGGCTCGAAATGGAATTCGCATTTTTTATTAAGCTGCATGAAGAGCTCCGGATAGCCGGGGTACATGCAAGTCTTGATTCCGTTTTCTACTTCCTGATATTCGCGGCTTGCCTGACTGTTTTCGTGTGTGTATTGACGTACACTGCGGAATGCCAGGAACGGACGGAATTGAAGTTTGGTAGCCGAGTGTGCATCGACTAATGTATAGCGTATCAAGATACGGTTTTCGTGATGAACAAATACTTTCTCTTTTTTCAAGATAACGCCTCCTACACGATAGGTAGTGGTCGGTACTTGTTCACAGTCGTATTCACGAATGTATTTATGACCATTCGGACTGAAAATGTTGCCTTGATATTTATGAAGGCCTAAGTTAAAAGGAGCTCCGTGTTGAATTACTGTTTCGTCGAGCGATGACAGGAGCACATGGTTCTCATCGTCCATTTCCGGAATAGGAATGACAAGCAGACCATGATATTTCCGCGTGTTGCAATCCACAATAGTGGTGCAATGATACGCCCCCGATCTGTTTGTGCGAAGAATCTCTCGTTGTAACGATTCTTGCAGATTCACCATCAGAGTCTTATCAAATCGTAAATAGCTCATAGC
>DYCT01000181.1 GCA_019417975.1 Bacteroides sp. | reverse complement strand
CTGTTATCTGCATGATAGACAAGCTCGGTATTCCTGCCCTGTAAGCATTGGTAGCGAAACTTCTTCGGGCTGTGTGACTGGTTATCATATCACATTTTTCATACGTAACCTCATGCTTGATTCCGCCCGATGTCTCGACTATGGAGACAAAGTTAGTGATTCCTGCCTTACGGCACAATCTTTTTAACACTCTATTGGTACTCTGATTGGATTGTACCTTAGGCGGTTGATACCCATATTTGCGGAAAATGGCTTCCACTTTTGGGTGCATGGGGATTACCACCAGCGTATTGGTCTTCTGTGTGACGATAGTCAGCAACTTATGCTCAAAGTCCAAGTGTTTCTGCTGTAAGCGTGCTATATCCGAATAGCGTAACCCTGTATAGCTTGAGACAATGAAGCTGTCTCTCACACAAGAATCATTCTCGTTAAGCTCAAGTTTGTAGAGACTGTTCAGCTCTTTCTCGGTAAGATAGACCGTTTCCACATTCTCCTTATACACTTTGAACTCCCTGCGCTTAAAGTCGTCATTAGTGGTATAGTTGTTCTCGTAGGCATACCGCAACATTGCCTTTATGCTCTTGACAAATTTTCCAATCACATTCGGCTTATACTTTCCACGGGAATGGCTGGCTTCGTTCATGAATTTCACAAAGTCATTGTAGAAACTTACCGTTACACCGTCCAACTCCAACTTTGTCCGTCTGTTGGCGCAATACTGTTTTAGGATTTTCAGGGTGGAAGTATAGCTCTGTATCGTACCTGCTGCCAATCTGCCCCCTTTGCTGTTCAGTATCGTCCCGTCTTTGCAGAGGGAAATATAGTATTCCATGAAGCTGACAAAGTCTGCAAACATCCGCTTTTCCTTTGTTGCTTGGTTCAGCTCCTCACGCAGCTTTGTACGCACAGCGTCCACTGTCGGGTAGATTTCACGGAGCTTCATTTCTTCCAATACCTTAATCAGTGCATTGGTGGTTTTCTCAATCTCCTTATTGATATTGCGCAATATCAGTTGCAACCGTATGTTTCCTTTCAGGTCAGGATTCCGTCTGCTGTCTTCTATTGCACAACCCGTTTCCTTGTCCCAATGTTCGGGCTGTATTTTATATTCGCTCGGTAGATAGTAGGTCAGCCTTTCACCATGTAGATTCATCCGCAGCCTGATAGTGGAAATCGGCTTCGTTGCATTCTTCAAGGAGAATCTGATTACATCTTTACAGTAGAAAAATTCTTTCTTAGACATATTCTGTTCTTTTTGTTCTATCTTTTTTCTTTCAAGAATCGTTCCTCTCAATACCATGCGTACCTATCATTTTCAAGTGATTTGATACAGATAGCCTTTTATGATATGACAGCTCGTCATATTCCATCCATAGCAATCCGTCATATCTTGTGTGTGGCAACTAAGCTGTGTATTGATTGGTCGCACACTCTGGCAACGAGATCTACTATCCGAACCATGTCAATTTACACAGCACATCAGCTTCTCCCTGATACCCTCAAGTACGGCATTGGTATTTATGGACTGTTCACTCCAAGCATGAGCCATTGATTTTATTTTGTTCATTTTCCGTCCAAAGGCACACCTTGACTTTTGGCTGTACAGTCTCCTGTCTTTTATATCCTGCTCTACCATCTTCAAGTTGAATTTATGAAGATAGAGTGTGCAGAACAAAGTGTAGTCGTGGAAATTATTAATAAGTGGCACATCAGCAGCCTTGTTGTTGGCAGAGGGAGTGAATATGCAATCAAACTGCTCCAACAGGATATTAGGATTGCCACGCATGACACTATGGTACGATGTGTCGGGTATCTTTAGCTTATTTCTAATCTTTCTCTTTGTTTCCATTTTCAGTTCAAATCTTGTTTTCTTTTGATAATATTCCAGAATTTCAGTCGGGTTGCTCACCATCTTTAGAAATGGCTTGTTCTTGGGTGTGAGGATTTCCACTTCTTTGTTATAGATGTTCAGTTCCTCTTGGCAATCTCTTGTCTTTACATCTTTCTTAAAGCAGATACCCTCATTCATATAATGTATCCATTTATATTTGCGATAGTTGCCCGTATATAGATTCAGTGTATTCAGTATGGATTCTGTGAGTTCCATATCCACGTCTTTGGTGGCATGGAGCTTATTGAAATGGCAATCCTCAATGATAGATTCCACGTCAAGTTTGCAGATGCCCAATCTCTCCATATTCCGTAATGCTTGTGGAAAGGTATCTTCCGATATAAGCAGGGGGTAATCTTCCAGCAGCAATTTAGAGGAGAACTCTATTATCATCCTCTTTGACTGCATATTGACACGGATATACAAGGAGAATGGCACAATATTACGATTGGCTTGATTGGCTTGGGAATTAAACTCCATGCTGGTTACTTCCCCTGTCTCTACATCGAATGTATGCTTAAACAGATTCTCTTTGCCTTTAATCAATGAGATATTATCGCTACTCGTACAGAATCTTACTGTATCGTATTGCAGTTTACAGTTGTAATGCGTATTATGATTCATAACTTTATATTTTTAGTTTTTAGATTGCAGATAATCAGAACATCATTCGCAATCGGGTTTATAATTCATCAAGGTGCACACGTTATCAAAATGGATACAAAGAACCAACTTGGTAGGTTTCATAGGCACGGGGCAACCACCTTGATATTAATTGCCCCGTGCTTTTGTGTTTAAAACGGTAGTATATCCTGCTCGTCAACCAACCGCAGAGCGAGCATAATATCACTGTAAGAGAACTGCATATCAATCATTTTCAATGCAATGGTGGCTATGCTCTTACGGTGTCCCACGAACTCGCAATTCTTGAGATAATCAAGATGCGGATAGACATCGGCTTTTATGCCATTGCGTAACAGGTTCTCCTTTATCTGTTCGGCTTCGGCTTCACCATCACATTCGGGATAGAGCGTAACCCCTACACCTGTTCCACGCAAGTCCTGTATTACGTTAGGATGGTATAATGCAACACCGAACTTCCCCTCATGCCCAGTAGCCAACCACGTGCAATGCGGATCTATGATTGACATGACTACCGCATCGACAGCAGATGTTACCACACCAATACGCTTTGCCCTATTGATTTTTTGCATACCGAACAGGGTGGGTTGCTTTTTCAGGTCATACCCCTTGCTTAATTCATTTGCGAGAGAATAACTCTTGTCGCCCCACGGGCGAGATTCGTATTCGACATGGCTGTTTTGTTTTTGGGTATGCTGGATGAGTGCATCCCCGTCTCCATCACGGACAATCATTCCCGTGTCGGGGTTAAAGAGTGTCATTTTCACGTCACGGATTTTTCCGTCTTTGCTTTTGAAAACCAAGACTGTTGCATAATAACCTTTATAGCAACACCTCGTATCAATTCTGACTTCAAATGAAGCCAAAATAGAATCAACCACCTTTTTGGGGAAATAAGAATACAGGAATTTAGCTAACGCACTTTCGCTACAGTCGTTTGAGAAACGATACACTCGCTCTCTGGTTATGAAGTTCATAACCGTTTTTTTGGGATTTCCCATTTTAAAAAGAAATTAAAATTTGTGATTATCTATATTATTAATAGGCATCAAAGCCTTCCCAATGCTCGCTTCCGATATTAGAACCCTTCTCCCTGCTTTGTGGGCAGTCAGAAGTCCAGTCCTGATATACCTATTTATAGAACTTCGTGAGACATGCAAGATGTCGCAAACTTCCGATATGGTATAATACTTGACCGTTGCCTTTTTTCTGACTTCCGCTTGCAGATCTCTCACGCCCGACCTTAGTTCATCCAACGGCTGTTCCAACTTCGAGAGAAGCTCCGAACCACTGATAAGAGTAAAATCTCGTTTCATACGTTACTATTTTAATTGTTAATAATTCAATCACTCAACCAACGCACTTCACCCACCGTCGCAAGCATGTGCTTTGCCTGTGATTTCGCTGCAAAAATACAAGTAAAAGGTAAGGCGTGTAAATGTAACTATCTGTAATACAAGTAGATAATATCCATAAAAACAACACGATATATCTGTAAGAAATAATGCTTTTATCAATATTTCGCTTGTAATATTCTGATATAAAGCCCATTGCGAATCGGGTGGAAAAATTCGAAAAAATGAGGTCATAGAGCTGAAAAAGAGGTCAAAAAATAGCTTGGTAGCAGTTCCGATAAGAAGTCATTAAAATATTCGTAGCCAAAACAGACCCTAACCGACTGCCGACACTTGATGAAAAAAAAGGGGAAGTATTAAATAATAGGTTTCGGGAGACCAACCGAGAAACCAACTTTGCCCCCAAGAATAGCCAGAAAATAGTAGGGATTTTCATTTCTGCTGACAGATTACGATCATCAAGGGTATAGCAAAACAGCCCACCCCGTAATATGCGTATGATATTACGGGGTGGGCTGTGGTCTCCTAATCGGTATCAATCAGGATACTATATGAAAGCTCTTTATTGCTCCGTCAGGATACAGATAGAGTGATTTTATTGGCAAGAACTATGGGCAGGAATGGGGATAATAAAAAAGATGATTTATTAAAATGTTATGAATCAATCTATTATGTGGTATATTATTCGGTTGGTCTCCCGATTGAGACCCCAAGAAAAAAGCTCTTGAAAGTGATTGACTTTCAAGGGCTTCGGGATGTTGTTGCGGTGCGTACGGGACTCGAACCCGTGACCCCATGCGTGACAGGCATGTATT
>DYCT01000180.1 GCA_019417975.1 Bacteroides sp. | reverse complement strand
TATCAATTTTTATCTTTTATAGATGCGGATTCACATATATATTTCTTCTGCATCCACCTAACTAAAAAATAACTCAAGCCCTCTTGAAAACGACTAAAGTCTTTGTTTCCCATCCTTGTCCAAGCAGCTTCGGCATAAGCAGCTACCTGTGGATATACCATCTTATACATAATTTGTGGAGTTCTTGTCCATTCGCCCCACATCGCACAAGTCAGCCCAAGGATTTGACCTTTAGCATCAACTATGCCTTCCGGTATCGGACTGAAATTGTATGCCATCTCCATAGGAATAGGTGTATGCTCATACTCCAGTCCCGGAACGATTTTATCATAATTATAATTCAAATAAGCATATTTCGACTGACTATTCACAATGTGAAAACCTTTTTGCAACGCTTTCTCAAGTAACTCTTGACTACCTGTCCAAAATTGTACCAATGTGTTCTCCGGTTCCAATTGCCCGGCAGTCCCATCACCTGTTTGATAATTATGAAGCTTATCTCCTGTTATATCGTTCCACCCCATCATTTTCTTTCCTTTCCGTTTAAGATAAGATGCCAAGCTATTGGTAAACCACACTTGCAAGCCCGCAGGAGAATCTATATTCTGCTGTTTCATAAACCGATGGATTTCATCAGAAGCTTCCCAGGCAAAATATTTCACTTCATCACCACCTATATGTATAATATCGGAAGGAAACAAAGCAACTACCTCATCCAACACATCCCATACAAACTGCTGAACTCGCGGATTGGCCACATTGAATACAGATGTAAATACACCATAGCTACATGGCACATCAATTTTCTCTCCTGTACATCCCAACCAAGGATAAGCAGCAATCGCAGCAGAGGCATGTCCCGGGAACTCTATTTCAGGAATCACTTTGATATGACGTTCAGCGGCATAAGTCAGCAGTTCCTTTATATCGCGTTGAGTATAATATCCACTAACAGGCTTTCCGTCATATACGGTACTTTCATACCAGTTCATCTGTGTAGAGTCTCTTCTGCCTCCCACTTCTGTCAACAACGGGTATTTCTTTATCTCAATTCTCCACCCCTGGTCGTCAGTAAGATGCCAGTGAAATACATTCAACTTCAAAGCAGCCATCTCATCCATGAGTTTCTTCACTTCTTCTTTCCCTTGGAAATTCCGAGCCTCATCCAACATAAACCCTCTCCAAGCATAGGCAGGCTTATCTTTAATAAAGACACAAGGCAAACTAAAGCCTTGTATATCTTTTTTTAAAAGCTGCTTCAAAGTCTGAAATGCGTAAAAGACTCCAGTCGCAGTAGATGCAGAAATTGCAATCTGCCCATTATGAACTGACAAACAATATCCTTCGGCCGGAATCGCCTTATCCATAACCAATTTGAAATCGGCAGAGGATGTTTGCTTAAAAGTATACGGCTGTCCTTCGAACAAAATCGATGTAGCCTGCATAAACTCCTTTTTAAATGCCCGGTCACAACTCACCGTCCACTTTTGAGGAAGACAAACCGCTCCTTCTCCCCAACGCACACTGTCGGGATAAGGGATAATAGACTGAGCAGCCAAGACAGCCTGCATATATCCAAGAGTTAACGCCAGCAACAGGATTATGTTTTTAGACTTACTCATTTTCATTATTTTTTAAATTTGAAAGTAGTGAGCATTGCAGCATGATCGGATGGAAAACGCACCGGATGCTGGTCAATCATTTCAGAATGTACAGCTTTCACTTTCTTTCCTTTGTAATAAATGAAATCAATACGATACTGAATATCCAATTTCGACATTGTGGACCAAGTAAGACATGGATACTTTAATTCATCGGGATACAACTCTCGATACGAATCCTTAAATCCATACTCTTCCATCAAGACACTGGTAGGCCAAGGGAATACACAACCCTGAAATAGCGATTTAGCTTTTTCTGTCCAGTCTAAATGAGAACCGCTATTGAAATCACCAGAGACAAACAAGGGAACATCCTGCTGGTCCAAAAATGGTTTCATGTCTTTCAAGATGCATTTCAATTCACGCAAACGAGTAGGACCTTCTTGTTTAACCATCTCTTCCGGAGATACACCGGTACGTACCTGCTCGTCAGTGCTGGGCAAATAATCAAGCCATAAGTTTACATAGTTGAAAGTCTGATTCTGACTTATACGGATTGTTGCAGCACAAGTATTGAATGGTTGAAACATATCCCAAGTCTGTTCAATCGGATATTTACTAAAAATGGCCAAATTGGAGCTACGCAAATAGAAGTAGTATCCCAAAGCATCAGCAATTTCTGCTCCTGCTCCATACGTTTCTATCATTCCCACTACATCTGCACCCGAAGCTTTAATCACATCTACAACTCTCTGAACACCGACATTTTCTCCCAATTCATGTCCACCGTGATATATATTGAAAGCCATCAAATTCAATTCGGGTGTAAACTTATCCAAGTGCAACTCATGTCGAACACCCGTATAGGTAGAGAACTCATCGGCTATCTCTTTTTCTGTCTTTATACGATCGGAGAAAGTAAAGCGATCTAAAAATCCTTCAAAGCTATGCCATTGGTCATCTACATTGTTACCAACATACAAAGCTGATGATGAGCCCAAATGTTTATTCCCATTTGTACAATAAATGGCCACCTGCATCCCATCATAATACATTCGCATCTCTTCTTTATCCGAATCGAATGTCACAGCCAAGAAATGCCATTTTCCATCCGTTACCGGCTGACGCTTGGCTGTAGGCAGATAATCCCATTGCCAATTCTTTCCATCAGTAAAATGCACAGCCCAAGAGCCGTTGGCTTGTGTCGAGATTACAAAACCTGCATCTTTTCCATCAAATGATTTTTTATTCCCCAAAATACCTTTCACGCCTTGTTCTGAAGACGAAGCTTTCAGCCAAATACCGATAGAAAACGACTTGGACATATCTACAGAGTCCACTTCGCTGACTGTTATCGGATTTCGATGATAAGCCTCTGCACTCAGGTCCATGGCTTTTCCCTCAATGCCTTCGGCGAAACGATAACGTTCATAATAAGCCAATGGGTCGTTGAAGTCAATAACAATATCTTTAGCATAGCCCCAAACAGATATCGCACAAAATATAACTATTAAAAAGCGTTTCATTCTAATTAGTGTTTAGATAATACAAGATGCTTAGAAATGAATTAATCCACTTCCTACAGCAATCTTCTTTTCACAAAATCAAATCGAAAAAAATCTCCAAAGCTTTAACTGCCGACAAACATCCCAATCAGTCATCAGGCTTATCTTCTACATCAACAATATGCATTCAGACCGATGTCCGAAGAATGATTGGGAGTTATGCCAACAGATAATATATTACCAGAAATTCGTTTCTTTCAAGTTCTTATTAGTAACACGTTCACCTTGTGGAACCGGGAAATAATAATATTTTGGCTCGATAAATTCTTTAGGACTGGTCAGGTCGTTCGTCAAGACAATATAACCATGATCACCTTCCGAAAGAGAGATACTTGCCTTCTTACCATTATCTTCTTCCAGATAATAGCAGATGTTCTTCTTATAAATAGGCTTTACCGCTTTTTTATTAGTAAATATACCTACATCCGGAGTTCCATCTCCTGTCACATCAAATGGTTTGTTAATCTTTGCAATATAAGCACCTTCAGACATTTCAAGCAACTTTCCTACTTTCCATCTCATGATATCATCTTTTCGGAATCCCTCACAAGCAAGTTCCACTCTTCGTTCCCGACGAATCTCCAAAATCGCATTTTTCATTGCACCATCCACATTCGGATATTGTTTCTCAAGTATCGGGTCGGTAGTCAATTCCGAAAGTACCATAGGAGGCATACCTACTCGACTACGCAACAAGTTGATTGACTTATCCAAATCTGCTTGAGTCAATGTACCCAACTCTGCTTTTGCCTCAGCATAGATTAGCAAGATTTCGCCCAAACGCATCAAAGGCAAATCATTGTAGGAAGTTCCCGGAGATATTTGAGATGGATCTTCAGACACGAATTTTATCTGCGGATAACCTCCCAAGTTCATATTCGGGACAAAAGGCTTAATATCGCCCGGTCGAATATATCCCGGATACATGAATGTCTGTGCATAACGCGGGTCTCTATTTTCAAATGTTTCTACAAATGTTTTTGTAGCATAACCATCAACAGAAGAGAAAGGAACAGCCTTACCATCTTTTACGACCAAATAACTTTCCATCAAAGCGCGACTCAAGTTTGTGGTATAAGCAAATACATGATTCGAAGCATAATGTTTCAATTGGGCATCCAAATCAAAATCCTTAAACAGAATCATTTCTTCGCACTTGCTCAAATCGGTATTAATAAACAGGTCGCGATAAGCTCTGTCTGCTCCACCTTTAACATAGATACCAAAATCAGTAGTGTTTTGCATGATTGAATCACACGCTTTAACAGCTATATTCAAAAACTCATCAGCCGAAGCCTGCAAATTCAATTCATCATGATACTTACGGAACGTTCCCTCGTGCAATGCTATTCGTGCTTTCATTCCATAAGCCCACCATTTACTATATACAGTTCGGTTTTCCAAGTTCGGCAACACATTGGCTGTTGCATAATTCAGATCCTCCATAATCTTATCTACAACATAAGTACGAGAATCCTGAGTCTTATAAAGCTCGTCCAACTCAGTATCTTTCAATGCATGATCATACCAAGGGACATCACTATATC
>DYCT01000018.1:9405-14086 GCA_019417975.1 Bacteroides sp. | reverse complement strand
AGGTAAATAAATATATATAGGAAAAGGGAAAGAGTGTCTAATACTCTTTCCCTTTTTGTCCTTCCTTTAAATTATAGCTCTTGAAACAAGAATCCCCTATTAAAAAAGTAGTCAATAATAAGAAACGGAAATCGATTCGTAAATCTTCGGTGTCTAAACCTAAAAGAAAAGGTGTTAAGCATAAGAAACGGTCGTCTTCATTGCCTGATTGGGCATTTCGTTTGTTGTTGGTATTTGTTGCTCTGCTGTTTATTGGCGGATTTTATTTTTTTTGTATTCGTCCGTATGCTTATCGTTGGAAGCCTTGTGCAGGACTTCGTGCTTATGGTGTTTGTATGCCTGTAGGGTATCCGATTCATGGTATTGATGTGTCTCATTATCAGGAGAACATTGATTGGGAGATACTTCAGAAGTGTCAGTCTCCTCAATTTCCATTGAGATTTGCTTTTATTAAAGCGACAGAGGGAGGCGATTTAGCCGATAGCCGGTTTGCCTATAATTTTTCAGAAGCACGAAAGTATGGATTCGTACGTGGAGCTTATCATTTTTTCAATCCGTCTACTCCTCCGGAAAAACAAGCTGCGTTTTTTATTAAAACCGTAAAGCTGGAATCGGGCGATTTGCCTCCTGTGCTTGATGTAGAGTTGAAAGGCAAGAAAGATGTTGAGCACTTAAAAGCCGATGTGCATCTGTGGCTTGCTTTAGTGGAACGTCACTATGGAGTAAAACCTATTCTCTATACCAGTTATAAGTTTAAAATGAAATATCTGTCGGATGCTGTGTTTGATAAGTATCCGTATTGGATTGCTCATTATTATGTCGATTCTGTTCGCTATCAGGGTGATTGGCATTTTTGGCAACATACCGATGCCGGTCTTCTGCCGGGTATTACCGACGGAGTGGACTTGAATGTCTTTAATGGTTCTTTTGAGGAACTGCAATCGATGACAATACATTAGTGCGATAATAATTGCACCAGATTTTTAATCCGCAATCATTGCATTTAGGCGAGCGAGACGTACAAGTATACCTTCCGTGGAGGATTAGCCAATGGTGTGCTTTGGGGATAATCCTATCGGGGATGTATTTAACCAATTCTTTTTCGGTAGCAAATGGAGTTGTACATCGTTCGGACACCAATCCAATCCGATGACTTACACGAAACACATGAGTGTCTACAGCCATTGTAGCTTTATTGAATACCACAGCTTGGATTACGTTGGCTGTTTTTCTACCTACACCAGGTAGTTTTATCAGTTCTTCCAATGTATCAGGTACTTCTCCTTGAAAATCGCGGATAAGCATTTGTGCCATTCCGACCAGATGTTTAGCCTTATTGTTTGGATAGGAGATGCTACGTATGTATTCGAATACGACTTCGGCACTACTTGCAGCCAAGGATTCGGGTGTCGGAAAGTCATTAAATAACTTGGGAGTGATTAGGTTGACTCGTTTGTCTGTACATTGAGCCGATAGGATTACGGCTATTAGCAGTTGAAATGGATTTTCGTAATGAAGTTCAGTCTCTGCTACAGGCATAATTTCTTCAAAATAGCTTATGACATGGTTGTATAGCTCTTTTTTTTTCATCGTAATTTGTTTTTGTGAAAGTGAGGAGTTACTTTCCAATTGAAGTAAAGGGCGGAGATTACGGTAAGGCATGCTCCTATGAGGTAAGCCATGCTGAATGTACTTACTTGAGCGATGTAACCTCCTGTCATCATGCCAGCTCCTATACCTATATCCCAAGATGTAAGGTAGGTGGAAGTGGCAGTTCCTCGTTTGTTGTTAGGAGCTAAATTAACAAAAAGAGTATTGAATGCCGGAAACATGGTTCCGAATCCTATACCTAACAGAAGTGCTATGGTGAAGAAAGTCCAGGTAGCAGCTTCTGGATTCCACTGCATTAATTTATCGCATGAGGCCAATAAAAAGAAACAAACACATACCAGATAGATTCCGATGGATATCACGGAGGTAATTCGTCCTTTGTCTACTTGACGGCCTGAAAAGAGGCGACTGACAGCCATACCGATAGCCATTAGTGTAAAGAAGAAACCGGTTTCGGCTGTGATGCCTATTTCTTTGGCATAGATAGCTATGTAATTGCTGGTCATTCCATAGGGGATAGAGAGCAGAAGTAGGTCAAATCCGGCCGGGATGCCTTTTAGCAAGATGAATCGGTCTAATGATATGGGCTCATGTTTTACCGGTGGCTTAGTAGGGGTTTTTATCATCCAGGCCATAAAAAAACCTAAAATGCAAGAAGACAAAGAGGTTAGAAATATGGTAGAAAAGCTATAGCTGTCGTGTAGAAATAGTCCTACCATAGGGCCGATAGACATGGCCATATTGTTCGAAAGACCGTAATAGCCCAAGCCTTCACCCCTTCGTGAAGAGGGCATGATGTCGATAACCACTGTATTGCCTCCTACGGTTACTGTTCCGAATGCAAATCCATGAGCAATTCGCAAAAGAGTAAACATTAGCAAGGTACCCGCCAACAAATAGCCGACAAATATAGCTGTGAAAATAAAATAGGCTGTGAGGTAGAGTGGTTTTCGGGCAAATGTATCGAGAAGATATCCGGAGAATGGGCGGATGCATAAGGCTGCCAAGGTATAGCAGGATAATATAATGCCTACAGTAGCATTTTCGGCTTGGAAGACTTCTGTTAAGTAGAATGGCAAGACCGGAACAAGTAGCCAAAAACCGAAATATAAAAGGAAATTGGCTGCTAAAATGTAGCAATAGCTCGGTGTGATAAGTCTGTCGGACATTCTTCAGTATTCAGAAGGGTTAGGTTAAACCTGTTTTTTTTGAGTGGAAGACTTGGGTTTTGTGCCGAGATTCATAAAACTCAAGTCGTCCACTCAAAAAAAGAAAATTCTTAGTTGGCTGCTTCAAATTCTTTTAAGAAGCGTGTGTCATTTTCAGAGAACAAGCGCAAGTCGTTTACGCGGTATTTTAAGTTGGTGATACGTTCGATACCCATACCTAATGCATATCCGCTATATATTTTGCTGTCTATTCCGTTGCTTTCCAATACATTGGGGTCTACCATACCGCATCCTAAGATTTCTACCCATCCGGTACCTTTACAGAAGGGGCATCCTTTACCACCGCAGATGTTGCAGCTGATGTCCATTTCTGCACTTGGCTCTGTGAATGGAAAGTAAGACGGACGTAGACGTATTTTGGTCTCAGCACCAAACATTTCCTTAGCAAAAAGCAGAAGTACTTGCTTCAAGTCTGTGAATGATACATTTTTATCAATATAGAGAGCTTCTACCTGGTGGAAGAAAGCATGAGCACGGTAGCTGATAGCTTCATTGCGGTAAACACGTCCCGGGCAAATGATGCGGATGGGTGGTTGTGATGTTTCCATAACACGGCTTTGTACAGACGAAGTGTGTGTGCGCAGGATGATGTCAGGATGGGCTTCGATAAAGAATGTGTCTTGCATGTCGCGTGCAGGATGGTCTTCTGCAAAGTTCAGTGCAGAGAATACATGCCAATCATCTTCCACTTCCGGACCTTCAGCGATGGAGAAACCTAAGCGTGCAAAAATGTCGATAATCTCGTTTTTGACAATAGAGAGAGGATGACGTGTGCCGAGCTCAATGGGGTAGGCAGTGCGTGTTAAATCCAATTCACATGCACCTGTATCTTTAGACTCAAATTCTTCTTTGAGAGTGTTGATTCGTTCTTGTGCTCTGGTCTTTAATGTATTAAGCATGATGCCGACTTCTCTTTTTTGTTCGGCAGCTACATTACGGAAATCAGCCATTAAGTCGTTGATGGCACCTTTCTTGCTTAAGTATTTTATACGCAGGGCTTCCAGCTCTTCGGCATTGTTGGCTTTCATTTCTTCCACTTCCGCCAGAAGTTGTTTAATTTTCTCTATCATATTTATTGTTATGTATTTATACCTATTTTATATATATTGGGACAAAGGTAATGCTTTTTTAATGAAAAAATGATAGATGGTATGGAAAAATACGTTGTCAATGTAGGGCCGACTGCAATTTTTAATGTACCTTTGCTTCTTTGAACCAAAAAGTAAGCTTAGTGAACGACGCAAAAGAACAAGTGATATTCGTTTTAACTCCTGAGTCGAAATGGAGTAACTTTTGTATTTATCCGGCGCGTGTGACGGATCAAGGGGAATACTATCTTTATTTGGGGCGTTATTCCGAACCGGATGCATTGCTTCCGCAAGCGTGGAAGCAGATTGTTGATGTGTGCAAGTCGTGTGAACCGAACGAGATATATGCTAAGTATGGAAAGAAGTTTCGTTCGGAACAGCAGTTTCTTGCCAAGATGGATGATAAATTGCAGAAGACTATCCGGGCGTTTGTAGATAAACAGGTTTATACAGCTTTAGAAAGTATTTTGTTGCAGGACTTTCCCATCTATTTGCGTGAAAACAGATGGGATAATCCGTATAAGAAGAATAAATTGGAGTTAGCATCGGAAGTACTTCGTCCACTATTGTCGTTCAAAAGAAATAATGAGCATGTGCGCTATGGGCTTAGGTTGCTGCTTGCCGATAAGACGTTGAAACCTTGCGAGTCGGGTATGCGTGTTGTGACGGAGCAGACCGGATTGGTCTTGTATGAGAATCGTATTTATCAGTTGGCTGATGGATTTAGCGGAACACGTATCAAGCCTTTTTTGC
>DYCT01000018.1:292-9395 GCA_019417975.1 Bacteroides sp. | reverse complement strand
AAAGAATATAGGAAACGTAGAAATCGAAGTAGAGGGCTTTGATATTATTGAACCTCAGGTAAACAAGCAGATGGTGTTGCTGCTGGAGAATGATTTGCTGGGAAATCCGGTCATGGACATTCGGTTTAAATACAATGGTCGTACGCTTTTACCTAATAATAAGAAACCTTACCTTGTAGAACTGAGAGAAGAAGAGGGAACATTCCGATTTTCTAAACTTTCGCGCGATTTTGCTTGGGAGAAAGAAATGCAAAATTATCTGTTGATGTTGGGGATGAACCGTACAGAACAGGGCTATTGGGCTGTTGAAGGGTGCAAATCGTGGGTAGAAGTGTTGGAGTGGCTTCGTGAACAGCAAGAGGGATTGAACTATCTGCACATAGCTGTTTCGCAGGAAAAATTATCGCATCCGTATTATTCGGGTGGTTATCATATTACACATACCAAAGAAGGGTCTGCTGCCGATTGGTTTCAGATTAAGGCCGAAATTACGCTTGACAACGGTGTGAAATTTCAGCTGAAAGACTTGTGGAAGAACATCCTGGAAGGTAAAAAAGAATATTTGTTGCCCGATGGCAGTGTGTTTATCATTCCGGAAGAGTGGTTTGCGCGCTATTCAGGCTTGCTACTGTTTGCTCGGCAAGGGAAAAGTGGTGCTATTATGTTGAAAACAAGTCAGGCTGCTTTGCTGGACAAGTTGGTAGAATCGGAAAAAACATTCTCCGAAGTTAAGATGGAATTGGCTGATGTGGAGCCTCCTACCGGATTGAAAGGTACGTTGCGCGATTATCAGTTGAAAGGGTATCGTTGGCTTTGTGCGTGTTGTCTTCAAGGAGCGGGTGCTTGCTTGGCCGATGATATGGGTCTGGGAAAAACATTGCAGACCATTGCATTATTATTAAGGTATAAAGAAACGAAGCATGTGCAAGAAGATGTCTACCATACTTGTCTGATTGTGGCTCCTGCTTCGGTAGAACATAACTGGCGACATGAGTTGCAGAAATTTGCTCCATCGCTTCTAGTTACATCCTACGTCGGGATAAACCGTTCGCGCAAGCAAGAGGCTTTGATGCGTTGGGATGTTGTTACGACGACTTATCAGACGATGCGAAACGATATCGATTTCTTTGCCAACCAGCATTTTGGGTTTGTGATATTGGATGAAGCTCAGATGTTTAAGAATAAAGGTTCACAACTCTATCAGGCTGTCAAGGCTTTGAACGCAGATTATCGGATAGCCCTGACCGGTACCCCCATCGAGAACTCATTGAGCGATTTGTGGTCATTGATGGATGTGATTAACCCGGGATTGTTGGGCTCGTACACATCTTTCCAAAAACATTTTATACGTCCGGTCGAGAATACGTTTAGTGAAGAGCATCTGATGCAGCTTAACAAGCTGGTGAAGCCTTTTATTCTGCGCAGAACCAAGTTGGAGGTGTTGCAAGACTTGCCGGAACGTACCGATGAGATAGTGTATTGCGAGCAATTGCCAGAACAGAAGAAAATCTATGATGAGGAGCTTTCGAAGGCAAGAAATCTGATATTGGAGCAGACTTTCGAACAGAATGCATCCGGACGAGCATTTAATGCGTTGCGAGCTATCGGACGTTTGCGTCAGTTGGCTAATGAACCGCGTTTGCTCGACCCCGCTCTGAAAGAGACTTCCGGTAAATTCCAAGAAGTATTCCGTATGTTGGAGTCTATAAAAGACTCCGGACATAAGGTGTTGCTCTTTTCCGATTATGTGAAATATCTCGATTTGGTGGCTGCCGAAATGGATAGCCGTAAATGGAAGTATGCAAAGCTGGTGGGAGAGACGCGCGACCGAGAACGGCAGATAGATACGTTCAGTCAGGAAACAGACTGTCAGTTCTTCTTGATTTCCTTGAAGGCCGGAGGTGTGGGTATTAATTTGACAGAAGCTGATTATGTATTTATTTTAGACCCTTGGTGGAATACGGCAGCAGAGGAGCAGGCCATTGGTCGGGCACATCGTATCGGACAGAAGCAAGCGGTGTTTGTTTATCGGTTTGTTACTACGGGAACTTTGGAAGAACGTATTCTGGAAATACAGCGTAAAAAATCTCGTCTGTCGGAGGCTGTTATCACTGTCGGCGATGAACATGTACCTTTGAATACGGCTGAACTTGAAAACTTAATTACCGGTACTTCCGAGTGATGTTTCTTTCGAAAAACAGCAAAAAAACAGTGTTTTTTATAGTCCTCTAAACGAGAGGGTTAGGTTTACCTAAAAAGTATCTTAAGATAAACCGCAAAGTATCTTAGGATACTTGGGCATTTATCTTAGGATACTTTGCCAAATATCTTAAGATACTTTTAGGCTGAATCTATAGTTACTTTTTAGGGCATCTTAAAATTCTTGCTCAATAGGCTTAAATTGAGATGCTTTTTTATACGACTCCGCCCCTGTTACAACGATGTGTAGCAGGGGCGGAGTTTTGTATAAAAAAGTAGTTGGACTGATTGAATCAATTATTTGATTACGCCCAGTTCTTTACCCACTTTAATGAATGCAGCGATACATTTATCAAGGTGTTCGCGTTCGTGTCCGGCAGAGAGTTGTACGCGGATACGAGCCTGGCCTTTCGGAACAACCGGGTAATAGAATCCGGTTACGTAGATGCCTTCTTCTTGCATCTTGGCAGCAAATACCTGTGACAGCTTCGCATCGTACAACATCACTGCGCAGATGGCGCTTTGAGTCGGTTTAATGTCGAATCCGGCAGCCAACATCTTATCGCGGAAGTAGTTCACGTTTTCTACCAATTTGTCGTGAAGGGCATTGCTCTCTTTCAACATCTTGAATACTTCCAAACTGGCACCTACTACGGCAGGAGCCACAGAGTTAGAGAATAAGTAAGGACGGCTACGCTGGCGGAGCAAGTCGATGATTTCCTTACGTCCGGTTGTAAATCCACCCATGGCACCACCAAATGCTTTACCTAATGTGCCGGTGTAGATGTCTACACGTCCGTATGTCTTATAGAGTTCGCTTACGCCGTGTCCGGTAGCACCTACCACACCAGCAGAGTGTGATTCGTCTACCATAACCAATGCATCGTATTTTTCTGCTAAGTCGCAAATCTTATCAACCGGAGTCACATTACCGTCCATAGAGAATACACCGTCGGTTACGATGATGCGGAATCTCTGTGCTTGAGCTTCCTGAAGGCATTTCTCCAATTCGTTCATGTCGGCATTGGCATAGCGATATCTTTTAGCTTTACACAAGCGTACGCCATCGATGATAGAAGCGTGGTTCAATGAGTCGCTGATGATAGCGTCTTCTTCTGTAAAGAGGGGTTCAAATACACCACCGTTTGCATCGAAACAAGCGGCATAGAGAATTGTATCTTCTGTTTTGAAATAGTCGGAAATGGCAGCTTCCAATTCTTTATGTGTATCTTGTGTACCGCAGATAAAGCGAACAGAAGACATACCGTAGCCACGGCGTTCCATCATTTCCTGAGCAGCTTTGATGAGGCGGGGAGAATTAGACAGACCTAAGTAGTTATTCGCACAGAAGTTTAAAACTTCATTTCCTTTGACAGTGATGGCTGCCTGTTGTGGGCCTTCAATCAGACGTTCTTCTTTATAAAGGCCTGCTTCGCGAATTTCAGAAAGGGTGTTTCTGAGGTAATCTTGCATTTTTCCGTACATAGATTTTAGTTTTTAGAATTATAATAAATGGACATTTTGTTACTGTTTATCAAGAGATACACAGATTTTTTGTTCTCACACCCCAAATTTCCGCATTTTATTTGAATAAACAAGCATCTTTTTGAATAATATTCTAAAAAAAGAATTTATCTTTGTCGCGTTAAAGATTAACCTAATAATTAATTTCATGAAAAATATCTTAGTTATCGGTTCTACCGGACAGATTGGTTCGGAACTGACTATGGAGTTGCGAAAAAGGTATGGAAATGAGCATGTAGTTGCTGGATATATTCAATCTGCTCCTCCTAAAGGAGTGTTGAAAGAATCTGGTCCTTGTGAAGAGGTTGATATTACCAATCCAACCATGATTATGGAGGTGGTAAAGAAATACAATATTGACGCTATTTATAATTGTCGGTTGTTGCTGAGTCTAAACCTATGTTGGCTTGGAAGATTGGTATCGACGGTTTGTTTAATGTGTTGGAAATTGCCCGTGAACAACACTGCTCTGTATTTACCCCGAGCTCAATTGGTTCATTTGGTTTGACTACTCCTCATGTGATGACTCCGCAAGATACTGTGCAGCGTCCGCGCACAATGTATGGTGTGACTAAGGTAACCACCGAGTTGCTGAGTGATTATTATTATAATAAATATGGTGTAGATACCCGTGCGGTTCGTTTCCCGGGTATCATCTCTAATGTAACTCCTCCGGGTGGCGGTACTACCGACTATGCTGTAGACATTTATTATGCAGCTGTTCGTGGTGAAGATTTTGTATGTCCGGTGAAAGAGGGTACATTGATGGATATGATGTATATGCCCGATGCAATGCATGCTGCCATCTCATTGATGGAAGCTGACCCTGCTCGTTTGATACATCGTAATGCTTTCAACATTGCTTCCATGAGTTTTGCACCAGAAACTATCTATGCGGAAATCAAGAAGCATTGTCCTAACTTCAAGATGACCTATGATGTAGACCCATTGAAGCAGTCTATCGCTGACAGCTGGCCTGACAGTATGGATGATTCTTGCGCTCGCAACGAGTGGGATTGGAAGCCACAGTACGATTTGGCTTCAATGACTGTCGATATGCTTGAGAAGCTTCGTGCTCGTCTGCTGTAAGCATCATCTTGATTGCTAAGAAATAAAGAAGAGGAAAGTTTTGCTCTGTTATGGGGTAAACTTTCCTCTTTTGGCTAAAATAAAGTTGTTTTCTTGAATAATGGTGCAGGAAAAAGCCTATATTTGCGCACTTTTTGCAGAAGGACATTGATTGTTTGTCTTTTATAGGAAAAATATCGGAAGATGAAAAAAATAGTTGGGATAATTGTTGTATTTGCGTTGTTGGCTTCATGTAACGGAAAGAAAACGTATGTCGATCCTTTTGAAGCATTGACAACTATTGTCGATTCAACGAAAGTGGTTGTTGTCGATACATTGCCCGCTTTACCGGAAAAACCTGTAGCTGTCAAGGAGGATGAGATTTTTGAAGATTTTATTCTGAGTTTTGCTACAAATGTAAAGATGCAGCGTGAACGGATTGATTTCCCTTTATCCTATTATAATGATGAAACTCCTCAGAAAATACCGGAAGAGGATTGGACTTTCGATTCTTTCTTTATAAATCAAGGTTATTTTACCCTGCTTTTTGATAAAGAGGAAGAAATGGAGTTGGTGCAAGATACAAGTCTTACATCTGTACAGTTTGAGTGGATTGAGATGGAGACAAATTATCTTTCCAAATATTATTTTGAACGCAAGAATGGAGCTTGGATTTTGGAAGCTATTAATCGGCATCCGATAGAAACCAATGAGAATGAAGACTTTATCGAATTTTTTCATCACTTCTCGACCGATAGCATTTTTCAGTTACAGCGAATTGCTTCTTCACTGACTTTTGTGACGAACGATCCGGATGATGAATTTTCTATTATGGAAGCTGTCTTAGAAAAAGAACAATGGCCGGCTTTCAGACCGGTCTTGCCTACCAATCGACTGACAAATATCAATTATGGTCAGCATAATAGTGTCGACTCTCCAACCAAGATTCTCTGTATTAAGCGTTTGGATAATGGCGTTTTCAATACGCTTTATTTCCGTCGCAGAGGGAATGGTAATTGGACTCTTTATAAGTTTGAGGATTTAGCAAACTAATTGGAGCGCTTTCTTTCTGATTTCAATTAAAATTGTTTCTTTTGCAGTAAAATAGACTGCTATGATCAGAAAGTGTACTCATTTTTCTTTATTACCTTACAACACATTTGGAATTGATGCATCGGCCGATGTCTTTGTAGAATATACTTCGATTGAAGATTTGAAGAAACTGTTGGCCGATGATACTTTGCCTAAACCATTTCTTCAGATAGGAGGAGGAAGCAATCTACTGTTTGTTTCCGACTTTAAGGGTACTGCATTTCATTCGGCTATCAAAGGAATGCAGGTTGTTGAAGAGACAGATACAGAAGTATATGTACGTGTAGGTGCCGGTGAAGTATGGGACGATTTTGTAGCTTTTGCGGTAGACAACGGTTGGTGCGGAGCTGAGAATCTGTCTTTAATACCGGGTGAGGTCGGTGCCAGTGCGGTGCAGAATATCGGTGCTTATGGTGCTGAGGCTAAAGATTTGATTGATAGGGTAGAGACTGTTGAGGTAGAAACAGGTAGTGAGCGGGTGTTTACGAATGTAGAATGTCAATTCTCTTATCGGAAGAGCATTTTCAAAGGAGAATTGAAAGGTAAATATGTAGTTACATATGTAGTCTATCGATTGAGTAAACAGATGTATTATAATCTGGAGTATGGCAATATCCGTGCCGAATTGGAACATTGCCAAGATATCAATCTTTCTACCATCCGTCAGGCTATTATCCATATTCGTCAGACAAAATTGCCTGATCCTAAAGAACAAGGAAACGGGGGGAGTTTCTTTATGAATCCGATTATCGACCGTGCACAGTATGAAGAGTTGAAGAAACATTATGAAGATATGCCACATTATGTGGTAGACGAACAGCATGTGAAGGTTCCTGCGGCTTGGATGATAGACCGTTGTGGTTGGAAAGGATATGTTTCCGGTCGTGTGGGAGTGCATGACAAACAGGCCCTTGTCTTAGTGAATCGTGGGGGTGCTACCGGTACAGAGGTGGTACAGTTGGCACGTTCCATACAGCAGTCGGTGCTTGAACGGTTTGGTATTTCCATTTATCCGGAGGTTAATTTTATAGGATAAGGCGACATGAAAGTTACTATATTGGGTAGTGGCACATCTACGGGAGTCCCAGAGATAGGTTGTAAGTGTCCGGTATGTACATCGAGCGACCCACGCGATACCCGTTTGCGTACTTCTGTATTGGTAGAAGTCGATGGTAAGCGGATTTTGATGGATTGCGGTCCCGATTTTCGGCAAGAAGTTTTGCATTTGCCTTTTGCACCCATTGATGCTGTCCTTATTTCTCATGAACACTATGATCATGTAGGAGGTTTGGACGATTTGCGTCCGTTCTGTCGCTTTTCAGATATCCCTATTTTTGCCGATGATTATGCTGCAACGCATTTAAAGACAAGAATGCCTTATTGTCTTGTGGAACATAAATATCCGGGAATACCGTCTATCTGGATGAATACGGTAGATGCTGAGCATCCTTTTACGATTGGTGGAGTAGAGGTTATCCCTATTCGTGTTATGCATGGTCGTCTTCCTATTTTGGGGTATCGGATTGGTCGTATGGCCTATATTACAGATATGCTGACCTTGCCCGAAGAGGAATATGCAAAACTACGTGATTTAGATTGCTTGGTGATGAATGCTTTACGAAAAACAACACATCCCACCCATCAATCTTTGTCGGAAGCTTTGGAAAAAGCGCAGCGTATCGGTGCGAAAGATACTTATTTTATTCACATGAGTCATCATATCGGACTTCATGCAGATGTTGACGCCGAACTGCCTCCACATATGCATCTTGCTTACGATGGGTTAACCATTTCGTTTTAAATTTATTCGTTCAAATATTTCATGATGAAAGTCGGATAAATGATATCATCGCTTTCTGTGAATTGCGCAATGAGTACGAAGTGTTGGAAAAACTCCATATGTTGATAGAAAAAGCTGGGCATGACTTGTCTATAGATAGAAGGCATGGTCACCAATCTGTCCATGCGAGCTATCAGCAATAAGTTTGATTCACTGGCAAGATGCGAATGACATTCGTCGAACAGCGGTTCGCCTTCTTTCACTTTTCCTTCATCAATCATTTGCAAGTATTGTTTTATACTTTCTGTATCAGCAGCAATCAAGAGCATGTCATCGTAGAAACAAGTATAGTAATACTCCGAAGTTAGTGTTGTGAAATTTTCCAGAATCTGTATATTCGGCATGGCTAAAACCGGATAGTATTGGTGGACGTGTATACCTTTGGGATAAGTTTGCTTGAAATTCATTGCGTTTATCTGTTGCTTTAATTCCATACCGGCTTCTGATGGATTCTTGAGTTGAAGCATTGCTATCGCATGTTGATTTTCAATCTTTTCGGTATCACCAAACATCAGTATGGATATGCTGCTTCCTGCTTGCGACTGCATGAACTGATAGAAACACGAGTCGTTGTGTTGCCTATCGGTTGAAGACCGGTCTGTTAAGCAGGTTTCTCCAATAAAAGTTGTAAGGATGGGACGTACATTGGTAATGGATGCCTGAGTTACTAAATAAGTGTTGGATGGTATCTTTTTGCCCGATAAGATTTCTGTAGGTTCTTGTTGCTTTATTGCGTTGTTGAGCGAACGACAAGTGTCTGGGTCGAAACATGTTCCGCTCAGATAAATGACGTCTGGATTGAGTTTGATGTTTAACTCTACCCAGTGTGCAACGCGCTGAATTTTAACATCAGCATTTTCTTCTCCTATCTGCAGTTTTTTCCCTTTTTGGTAGATAGTAGCCTCCATGTTTATTTTATTGCGCTTCACAATAGAGGAAAAATATTCATCATTTAGGATGGATGTTTCGTCTAAATAGGTGTCGATGACTTTTTCTATCAGTTGTTTTTCAAAGCTAATAGCTAAGAATTCAGGTTGGTAGTAACAAGCCAGAAACTCAGTAGCATTGACCGGGTAAATGATAATTTCTTCATTTCGGTAGTTAAACCGTTTGGGAGGATATTGCTCTGAAGTGTTTTGCTTGATGTATTCTTCGATAAATTTTTCATCGCCATTCTTCAGTTGGCAATAGAGTATCTGATTTCTTGCATTGTTGGGCTGATGAAAGCTAAGCAGCATTCGGTTCATCTGTTTGCTGAATCCATGAGCCTTGCTGTCTGAAATGCTTTGCAAATTGTTTTTGAAACTTTCTAATAGCTTGGAGATGTGCAAATCGGCTATTTTCTCTGTGTAAGCAGCATTGTCCAGACAGTTGATTAAC
>DYCT01000018.1:0-282 GCA_019417975.1 Bacteroides sp. | reverse complement strand
CAGTCCGGCATTGTCGGTTTCCACAATGGCGAAACTATCGTTCGGTACCAGTGTGTATAAGTCGATGTCTGCTGCACGCTCTTTTTCATTCAGGAGGATGAAGCAATAGGCTCCCCCGGCAATGATTGCGATTATTAAAAAGACGAGTAGCAGGTTTTGCCAAGATGTTATTTTTTTCATAGACATTCGATAGCTATTTAATTTTTATCAATTAGACGTTTATCGGATGCAGAATATAAAAGAGCTCTGCATCTTTTTCAGTTTATTTAGTTTGCATTATCT
>DYCT01000179.1 GCA_019417975.1 Bacteroides sp. | reverse complement strand
GGCTTGTATGGTATACATAAGTATTCTCGTTTTTTTAATTTTTTACCTTACAAATATAGAAGTAAATCGGGAATAAAGCATATTTATTTGGAAAATCTTTTGTATTATTTTAGATAAGCAGACCAAAATGAGTCAATGCTTTGGCCACTCCATCTTCATCGACAGAGGATGTGATATAGTTGGCTGCTTGTTGTACAGATGAGCTTGCATTTCCCATTGCCACTCCGATACTGGCATGTTGTAGCATAGGGATATCGTTTTCACCATCTCCAAAAGCCATGGTTTCATGCAGGCCGATGCCGAAGTGGGCAATCATCTTGTCTATTCCAATGCGTTTGCTGCTCCCTTGTGGCACGACATCGGCAAAAGAAGGATGCCAACTGGTTGCTTCGCAATGTGGCATGAATTTCCGGATGTATTCATTCTTGTCGGGCTTGTTGATAAAGGCAATGAGTTGATATATCTCTTCTTGACAGCTCTCTTGAAATACCTCTAATGTAGGATGTTGGAAGTTTAGCAGTGCGAATAGTTGGCGAGTTGTCTCATTTTGGTAATTCATGATTAAACGTTTCTCGCTTACTAAAACACATGGAAATGGTTCTTTCTTCAGATGGAGCATCAAATTTTGAATATCGGATGCAGGAATGGGATGTTTATAGATAACAGTCTCGCATCCGGCATAGCAGTAACTACCATTGAGTGTGACGTATCCGTCAAACTCCAAATCGCCTAAGTTGTCAATTGAAGAGAGGTGGCGACCGGTAGCTATAAATACTTTAATGCCTTTGGCGCGTAATGTGTGGATTGCCTTGACGGTGCTTGCCGGTACCTGGTGGGTTTGAAAACTTACTAATGTACCATCTATGTCGAAGAAAACAGCGCGTATCATATATATCTATTACAGAAATATGGGTTTATATATGGAGATGGCAAATGATGCCTGCAAATTTATATATAAAAAAGGTATGGCTGTAGCTTGTGTGGACTACCTGCCATACCTGATTTTAAACTTAAAGTTATTCTATGGATTAATTAAGTTGATTACAACGGAATGTATTCAACGAAAGCTTCCATAGCTTCATAAGAAGCTAAACCTAAGCTGTCGTAAAGCGATGCTGTACCTCTGTTGCGGTCTTCTGAACGTTGCCAGAACAGGCGTTCGTCATTACCCAAGAAAGGAGCGCTTTCCATTTGAGATTGGTGCTTGAGGATAGAGTTTCTCTTAGCACGCAATTCTTCCGGGCTGATAGGTACTGCCATTTCGATGTTCTCGATTTCCCATTCTGCCCATGCACCACGGTACATCCAGATACGACAGTCTTTCAACCATTTAGCACCTTCTTCTTTTTCCAAGTCGATGGCTGCAAATACTGCATCTGTACATACACGGTGTGTTCCATGCGGGTCTGCCAAGTCGCCTGCTACAAAGATTTGATGAGGCTTAACTTCGCGGAGTAAGTTGCGTACGATTTCCACGTCTGCTTCGCTAATCGGACTTTTTTGAATCTTTCCGGTTTCATAGAATGGCAGGTCAAGGAAGTGAACGCGATTCAAAGGAATGTTATTATAGGTACATGCTGTGCGAGCTTCACCACGTCTAATCAATCCCTTAATAGTCAGGATATCGCGTGTGTCCATATCTCCGTCTTTCTTCTCTTTCAAGAATTTTCGGATTTCTGCATATTTCTCGTTGATGATACCGTTCTGACCTCCATCAAAGATTTGGTTGAAGCCATTGATGAAGTGTAAGAAACGTACTACTTCTTCATCGCCTACGGCAATATTACCAGATGTTTCGTAAGCAACATGCACTTCATGCTTCTGTTCAACCAAGCGACGGATGGTTCCACCCATGGAGATTACATCATCGTCAGGGTGTGGAGAGAATACAATAACACGTTTCGGGAATGGTTTAGCACGTTCGGGACGATAAGTATCGTCGGCATTTGGCTTTCCGCCCGGCCATCCGGTGATGGTGTGTTGTAAGTCGTTGAATATTTTAATATTTACATTGTATGCAGAACCATATAGAGCCAACAATTCGCTAAGACCGTTTTCGTTATAGTCTTTGTTTGTTAACTTTAGAATTGGCTTTTGAGTAATGCTGCACAACCAAACAATAGCACTGCGAATCAATTTGTCATTCCATTCGCAAGAAGTAACCAACCAAGGACGTTGGATGCGAGTGAGGTGAGCTGCTGCTGTTAAATCAAGTACAATGCGTGTGTTGTTGTGAGCCTGTAGGAATGAAGCCGGGATGGCATCGGTCATTTGACCTTCTACCGCATGCTGAATCATGTCTGCTTTTTCTTCACCCCATGCAGTCAGGTAAATCTTTTTGGCTGCCAAAATGGTGCCTATACCCATGGTGATAGAACTTACCGGAATGTTTTCCGAGTTGGTGAAGTTCTTGGAGATTTCGCTGCGAGAAGCATTATCAAGTAAGATAAGGCGAGTGCGTGAGTTGATTTGTGAACCTGGTTCGTTAAAAGCAATGTTTCCAACGCGACCAATACCGAGCAACATAATATCTATACCACCAAAGCTTTCAATACGCTGTTCATATAGGCGGCAGTATTCAAAGATGGTGTCTTGGGCAATTGTTCCATCGGGGGTGAATACGTTTTGTTTGTCAATGTCGATGTGGTTGAGGAACATCTCTTGAAGCGAAATGAAATTGCTGTAAGCAGCATCGGCACTGAGTGGATAATATTCGTATGTGTTAAATACAACTACATTCCGGAAGCTAAGACCTTCCTCTTTGTGCATACGGATAAGTTCGTTGAATACAGAAAGGGGAGAATTGCCACCGGCTAAAGCAATAACACAGAATCGACCTGCACGCTGTTTTTCGCGAATCGCTTGGGCTATTTCATTGGCGATTTGTCTGGCACCTTCTTCAACGGACTCATAAATGTCTGTAGGTATCTTTTCCAGACGAGTCAATACAGAACGCTCAAAAGCGTTTTCTGGTTTGTAATATTTCGTAGACACCCGGTTTAAGGTAATCTGCGAGCTAAGATTCGTTTTCATAAGTGTAATTTATACTTAGATTAGATCAAAATTTGTATGTCTGTTGTTTGTTTGACACCCACAAAAGTACAGCCTTTTAAAGGGATAAATGTATAAATTTGTCCACTATTCTTCTAATATTGCACAAAAAAGGCTATAAAAGGTTTCTTAAGGGACAAAATTAAAATTATCAGCGTCTTTCCAAACCGGAAATTTTTCGCGAAACAATTGTAGTTTATCAAGTTCGATTTCTGTAGTACAAATCTCACATTGATTATCGGGTGTGCGTAAAATACATTTTCCACGTGCGTCAATCAGCATGGAATGTCCCTCGTAAGGGAGTCCGAGTCCATCAGTTCCTATTCGATTTACTCCGCATACATAGCATTGGTTTTCTATGGCGCGAGCAGTAAGCAAGTTGTCCCATACCTGAATGCGTGCTGTAGGCCAATTGGCTACGAGCAAGAGTAAATCGTAGGCATTTTCTCGATTGCGTAGCCATACGGGAAATCGTAGGTCATAGCAGACGGCTAAACGGATATTCCATCCGTGGTATGTGAGTATGGTTGGTTCGTTTCCGGGATGAAAATAGTTAGGTTCATCTCCCATTCGGAACAGATGACGCTTATCGTAATGGTATACTTGGGAGTCGGGAGTGACAAAGAAAGCGCGGTTGAAATAAAGTTCGTTTTCTGTGCAGATGAAGCTTCCTGCTATGGCAAATCCAAAATCGGAAGCCCATTGCTTTAATGTGTTTATTGTAAGCCCGGTCATCGGTTCGGCCAATGATTCGCTTTTCATGCTGAATCCGGTAGAGAACATTTCCGGAAGTACCACAAGTTCTGTTTTCCCTGTTAAGGATTTAAGCAGGGGAAACAGGAAGTTGAGATTTGCATCTTTATTTTCCCAAACGATGTCGTATTGGATTAGGCTGATGCGCATTACAAATCACCAATTTCAAATTTTTCCGGATGCTTTCCGGTGAATTGTTTGAAATAAAGCTTTATCTCTTTAATGTCTTTTTCGTAATCGCCACAAGGAATAATCTCTTTATTGCCGACGATTCGTTTGTTTTTATAGTCAATACCAAAAAGGAGAATAGGGATATTGGCTTTGTGGGCAATGTAGTAAAAACCTTTTTTCCAGTTAGGATTGGCCGAACGAGTTCCTTCGGGTGTAATACAGAGGTGAAATGTCTTGCTTTCGCGTGCTGTTTTGCTTACGCTTTCTACAGTTGAAGTGTTTTTGCTTCGGTTGATAGGAATTCCCCCCATAGCCTTGAATAGATAGCCCAATGGGAAGAAGAACCATTCTTTTTTCATCATAAAACCTGTTTTGCGTCCGATAGCTGCATAGAAGAGTTTACCGATGATGAAATCCCAATTGCTGGTATGGGGAGCTGCACAAATGATGTATTTATCGTAATCAGGTACATTTACGACAGCTTCCCATCCCAGCAATTTAAAATAAATAAAGCTGCAAATCGCTTTTTTTAGTTGCATATGTATTTGTATGGGTTAGTTTAGTTTGCCGATTTCTTCGATGATAGCATTGATTTCTTCTTGGAGGTCGGCATTCAGTTTCTTAAAGAACCCTTTGGTGTTGCCCGGTTCTGCATGTGATACGCGAGAGAGAAACTCATCTTGCATGTTGAGGATACGTCCCATCAGTTCGTCAGCTTTTTCAGCATTGGTTCCGGGAATATAC
>DYCT01000178.1:3253-4746 GCA_019417975.1 Bacteroides sp. | reverse complement strand
GCCTTTATGCTTATCTTTTATTTACTACTCATATATACTTCCCGATAACTCTCCTGAAGCATTTTCTCAATATCACTCTCCCGATAAAGTATCTTCCTCCCGGTAGCCTTTTTGTGCTGTGTAAAATCGATGGTACTAAGCATAAAAAAGCCTTTAGAAGACATTTATTTATACAAGTAAATTTCATGCTATATGGGATAAAATTCGCACGATTTCTATCATGCCAAAGTTTTACCGGATAGCAATAATTCCCTATACCCATAAACGACTATAGCAAAGGGCAAATGAATCTCATAACGATAATTGATTAATATCCCTGCCACATGGCGTTGTAGCAGGGATAAATCTATTAGGTTATTTATAATGCTTTCTTATAAAGCTCAAGAATAATTTCTTCTGTCACCTCACGAGGATTGCCCGGAGTACATACATCGGCATATGCTGCCTTAGCAAGACGAGGAAGGTCTTCGGCTTTTATCCCTAATTCTGAGAGATGTTGCGGAATTCCTACACGCACTGAAAGATTTTTGACGGCTTTCAGCGCCGCATTTGCTGCTTCTTCCCGACTCATACCTGCTGAATATACATTCATAGCCTTGGCTATATCAATATATTTTTCAAGTGCTGCCGGAGCATTGAACTCCATTATTATCGGAAGGAGTAATGCATTGGCCACTCCGTGCGGTATGTCGAATATAGCACCCAACGGATGAGCCATACCATGAACAACTCCTAAGCCAACATTAGAGAATGCCATTCCGGCTATGTATTGTGCTACCGCCATTCCGTTACGGGCATCCGCATTTGTAGGCTCGTTTACTGCGGTCTCCAGATAGCGTGATATCATTTCGATTGCCTTGATTTCAAACATATCACTCATTTCCCAAGCGCCTTTGGTAATAAGGCCTTCGATGGCGTGTGTCAAGGCATCAAGACCGGTCGCTGCTGTAAGACTCTTGGGGAGCGTATACATCAGTTCGGCATCAACAATGGCAATGGCCGGAATATCATTCGGATCGACACAAACCATCTTTTTATGGTTTTCCTCATCGGTAATTACATAGTTGATTGTCACCTCGGCAGCTGTCCCGGCGGTAGTGGGAAGGGCGATGATAGGCACTGACTTCTTCTTTGTATTGGCCACTCCTTCAAGAGATACTACATCCGAGAACTCTGGGTTGTTGGTTATAATGCCGATGGCTTTTGCGGTATCCATTGAGGAACCACCACCTATAGCAATGATAAAATCGGCTCCGGAAGCAGCGTATGCTGCAAGACCTGCCTTAACATTTGAAACTGTAGGGTTAGGTTTAATGTCGCTGAACACTTCGTATGGAACATTGGCATCGCGCAACACAGACAGCACCTTGTCTGCCACACCAAACTTTATCAAGTCTTTATCTGTAGTAACAAAAGCCTTTTTAAGTCCTAGACGAGAAATCTCTTTCGGCAACACTTCCCTGGCACCTGGACCGAAGTAAGAAACTTCGTTC